>CAXBOL010000486.1:0-4506 GCA_963977295.1 uncultured Opitutaceae bacterium | reverse complement strand
GAATTGGACCGGATACGAAAGCTTAATTCGGAAACAGGATCGTCGGTATCAGAAGCCAAGGGCAAAAGGGCAATCGAGGTGCCCTCACCTTGTCGAACAGGTCCCAGAGTGCGGCCTACCAGTCGAGGACCCACATTAGCAATCCTGACCGACGGCGACTGGAACTTGCGTCCAAAAGACGTGCCATCCCGGGGATAAATCACCGCCTGCCAAACATCCCCTTTCCGAACCTCCGCCGCATTGACCCACGAACCGTTTCGATGGAAAATCCCATTGCGCATCAATTCGACTCTGCTACCCGACTCACGATCCCCGTCAGGATCACGAAATTCGTAGTTGATCGCTAACACCTGACCGGTGACCGGGCTCAATGGATTCCACTCGGCCGAAGCAACCCACGGCAATCCGTTCGTTTCTTCAACTTTCCATTGGTAGTCTTCGGTATTGGCGGGATTATCTAGATTGCTGAAGCGGATCGTGAAGACCTCTTCCCCGACTACGACACGGTTCAGGCTCCCTAGCAGAAAAACCGTTCCGTAACTGGGTTCTTCGGCGATTCTTTCCTGATTGCGCGCCGTAACGACGATGGAGCTTCCGGACGCTATTGTTCCACTGGTGGGCGAAACATTGCCCGCCCCAGCCTCGACTGCAGCACTCCACCGCAACGGCTCTGCCCCCAAGTTCTTAACCGTGATCGGCACCTCTACGAGTTGGCCGCGCTCGGCCACCTCCGACGAACTTGTCTGTGTCTCCAGCGCCAAAATCCCGCCATTCGCAAAAACCGGGCGCCACTCCGAGGGCCCATCTTCGAAACTCATGAATATCCCCGTGTTTCCCCGGGGAGCATTTTCACCGTCTCTCTGCCAACCGTTAAAGATGTATCCCGGCTGCGAGACTGCCCCAAGCAATATGTTCTCTCCGCGCTGAACCCAAATCTCTTCGACCGAGCCATCAAACCGATGCACTCGATGACGAACAGCTAGCTTCTCCGCCTTCACCAGGTAGCGCGTCGGGATACTTACCTCGAAAGTTTCCGGCAGCGAGGGGGAGACACCGCTGAGATGGTATCGGGAGCCATCACTATCCCAATCGGTCGGAAAAGAAACCTCACTCCTCAACGCTTCACCGAACTCTCCCGTGAGGGTTCCCGGAATCGAGAAGCTGGTTCCGCGAAAGGAGCCATTTAGGCCGGAGTTGTTCGTGATGGTGCCATCAACCTCCACCTCGACGCCTAGCTGAAAGGTTTCAAGTGTTCCCGTAATCGAGTGCCCCTTACGATTGGACCGGTTTCCCGCAAAGTCTTCAGCGAAGTAATACAGGAGGTGCTTACCTTCTCTAATCGCGGGCAACTGGAACTCCCAAGTCGTGCCCGATTCGTCCAACGACGCCAAACGCTCATCCGGGCCGTCCCATTCCCAATAAACCGCTTTGACACCGACATTGTCGCTCACTGTCCCCCGGATCAGACTACCCTCTCCAAGGGGAGGGCTGGTGAGGAGTTGATCGGTCAACAAATTCGCCTCAGGAGGTTCCATATCTTCCACCCATCGGATCGTCAATTTAGGTGAATAGGCTCCGCCGAGATATTCTCGCGGTCTAAAATCTACGCGTTCAGAGCCGCCGTGTAGTGAAACCGCAAACCCGTGGGTAGATAACCCAGCGTGAAGCCACTTCTGAACGAGACTTGTAACATCCAACTCCAGGCGCTGCCCGGAACTGACATTGAGGGGAATATTGGAGACGGAATCGCCGATTTGTTGATCCCAGCGGGAGTCTACCTCCTGCCAAGGTGACAAAATGGGCGCCACCCTCACTTCACCTCCGTTGGCACTCTCGTCAGCAACCATGGACAACGTTGCCTGTTGGACCTGTTTGCCCGCGGGAAATTCGCCCGCATTAAAACCAAGCAAGATTTGGCGGCTTAATCCGCGTTCTAAATGTAATCCGTATGACCGACCCGAGTTAGACAAGCTGCCAAGAACCGTGCGGACATCCTTGGAGGCGGCATATTGCTCCAAAATGGGCGTCGCACTGGACGATACGGTTCCCCTTAAATCGAAAATATATTCAGGTTGGTTTGGATCGTTTGAATAGATCGTAACCCGACTCATAAAAGTGCCAGCTACCGCAGTCTTTAACGCGATGTAAAACACCGCCTTCCCCCCAGGGGGGATTAGGGAATCAGAGAGGAACGGATCCACAACCTTGAATCCCGGAACTGGATTCTCTCCCGTCGCGACCGGAACGGGTGTTTGAGAAATCACCAGATCTGCATCCCCCTCGTTTACCATCTCAAAGCCAATAGTTTTTAATGAGGACCCTTCCTCGATGGTGCCAAAATTTACGAACCACCCCGGCCAAACCGTCTGGAACGTGCGTGTATCGCTGCGTTTAACCCTCAGAGCTGGAAATAGCTCCTGCAATCCACTCCCGCTCAGAGTGGTTTCAAAGAAAACTTCGCCAGCAAACGAAAACCGAGCCTTGCCGCTTATTCCGCCGGCCTGAGTCGGGGTGAAACCGAATTCCGGCGTCCATTTTTCACCCGAAGAAAGTTCCCGTGACGACCTCTGATTGCCGTCGATCGCAAAAGGACCCTCGGTTTCATAGGCCACTTTTCGGCTGATGGAATCATCGTTTTGGATGGACCCTGGAGTATCTCGATAGGTGCTGCCAATTGGTCTGGATCCCGCCCCCCATGAATCAGGCATCGCGACGCTGAAGATTCCCGCTAACGGTTCGGTCCCAACTATGGATACTTTACCCAAATTATCGATTCCATAGCCTCCCGGATCTTTTTCAGTAACACCCGAGACTTGCTTCAACCGAACGGATTTCCCCAACTTCGATTCAAGGTAAGCGTTGTCTCCGATTCGAGTTGACCAACCGCCTCGCTGCGGGGTGACCCGAATTCGCAAAGTTCTCTCTTCGTCCGCCCCCCAACCGGAGCTCCATCGAGCGGATACCATCGCGAATTCGGCCTTAGTGCCACCGGTCGTGAAGGCATCCCCCGGCCAATAGATTTGCTTACTACTGATCGCACCTTCCGCTTCAACGACAGTAATTTTCGCATGCTCCGGTAAGAGTAGATCCAACAAGTATACGGAGATGACACCACCATGGGCCTCACCGCCGGTATTTTTCACCACCACTTCCACTTCGAAGAACGAACCTGCATCAATATTCGCATTCCAGTCCAGTTCCTCTCCGTCCGCACCAAATTTTGCGTGAGAGCTCTGCTTAACTTCGGGAAGGGGATAATATGTGACTGACTGCGAAACTATTGTAGAGGGCTTGTTACTACGATTCTCAACGAGGGCATTGATCGTATGAGAACCGCTCGTTGCCGGCAGTTTCAACGGATCGGAGTAGCTGATTTCCCCGCCCCAAGGATCACCGCTAGTCGGGGCAGAATTGGGGAAAATCCACCAATACACCTCATCGGGTTCTCCAACCGCCTCGAGATTCAACCACACTGAGCGGTCTTCCGTCGTCGTCACTTCATTACCTGAGCTGTCCGTGATCTTCATTACCGTGATGCGTGGGGCGGCAGCCTGTTGCACCGGGATAGTGAAGTTGGTGGAGTAGTCGGATTTTATGGGAACAATCGCAATCAGCACCTCAAGATCGGAATTCGGATTCCAAGTGCCATCATTCACCCTCACAGCCGCCGTCGCCACATAATTTCCGGGGGGGAATTCGTCTAAAGGCAGAGGCCATTCAATGGTATTATTTCTTCCACCGAGTGCATAAGTGTGAGCAGAACCACTCACGGTATAACTCCATATAAAATTACCGTAATCTGAGGGCGCTGTGTCGGCACGCCTGATATCTATAGTAACCAAGCGATCGCGACTGCGCGCGTCATAATGGGACAATTCTAGGCTCCAGTTTGTGGTGCTACTCGGGTTGGACTTTACCCTCAGAAAGTCTTGGTTTGTCAGAACTTGTCCCTGCGTCAAATGGGGAACGACTAGCAGAAACAAAAGGAACATTCCACGGTGGCACCAAAAACTGGCGTCCTGCTTAGACCAATAAAAACCTAACTCGTGATTCACTGTATTTTCCCCACAAATCGAAATAGAGCAGTGCCTCCGACTTGATTTTCGAGATTGCTCACCTCTAGAACTTCGAAACTACCGCTCCCCTCCATCTCTGGACCCATGATCCAACTCAGCCCTCCATCAAAAGATTTCTCAACGGCCACAATTACCCCAGAGGGCGCCCGCCACTTCAGAGCGATTCCGAACTCTCCGACCGATAAGACTTCAAGTGCGAAGTCCTTATTCGCGATAGATGCACTGGTCTGAAGAAGGCGTTCGTCCTCGTTGAGAATTCCGTCACCGTCAAAATCCTCATCGGCCCCAGAGTTCGGCGCCGCCGGAGTCCCAAATGCCACGACTTCCCACTCATCGTCGCTGCCATCGTTGTCCAAATCAACGATTGCCTGCGCCACCGGCACGGCCTCCGCACTGACCACCCAGTCCAAAACGGGATTACTGAATATCT
>CAXBOL010000485.1:0-4520 GCA_963977295.1 uncultured Opitutaceae bacterium | reverse complement strand
CGTTGCCCAAAGCATCAAGCGACCAGTAATCGAAGGCAGTGGCCACACCGGCCCCGCTGCCGTCACCCAACTCTTCGGCCGCCGCATCGCGTGATCGCTTGATCTTCGTGCCCATTCGGAAGCGTCAGCCCTTCGCCAAATCCGCAGCAAACGCGATAACGCCGTCACTATTCGGCGCGAACGCTTGTATGCCGAGCCTTGCTACCGCTCAGCTCGCACTTGACGCTGTGCCATGCGTTTCTCGTCCCTCCGACGTCACTTGCTAATCTACCGCGGTCTGCTCATCTGCATCGTGCTGTGGTTTGCTGGTTGTAGTAATGTTCCAGACAGCTCCGGCCCTTGGGGTCATCTGCATCAAGGGCGCTATGGGGCTGCAGCAGTCACCGATGGCCGCTACATTTACGTCACCGGTGGCTCGAGTGCTCGCTACGAAGATATCTCCGCTGAACGCATCGATTTGCAGACCGGTTTGGTGGAGGTATTGCCGTGGAAACTCTCGGCCCGTCGATATCATGCAGCCGTGCTGATCGATCGCACCATTTGGGTGTTCGGCGGAGAGGACTGGCGATCCCTCAATCCGACCATCGAAAAAATCGATCTCACCACCGGAACAGTAAGTCAGGCGGGACTATTGAAGTTCCCCCGCTCGCACCTATCAGCCGGCATCATCGCGGGCCGCATCATGTTGGTGGGAGGCGCAGGATTCAAGGAACTGGAAGACGGCCGCGGCGCTAAGGTTGAGATCTTCGATCCGGCGACTGAGACTATCACGTTGGCCCCCGATTTCCCGATCTCACTCCAAACCCAAATCGCCGCGGCCAATGACAATCTTTTCGCAATCGGTGGGTGGAATAAGAACATCGGCACACTTGCTTCCTCATTTCAGTATGACGCTTCGCACGGGTGGACCGCGCTGCGCGATCTACCGTTCCAGCTCAGTGCCCACGCACTCGTGGCGGCGAACGACTATCTGTTTTCCTTCGGAGACTACACCGAACTCGGTTGCGTGGCCCGCTACGATTTCGCTCACGACCAATGGACCAAAATCCAACTCCCCTATGAACCTCGGCGACACGCCACCGCTGTCGTCGTAGGCAACCAAGTAGCCGTGATCGGAGGCAATATCGCCACTCGCGACAGCGCCCTCGATACTATCGAGGTCTACCGCATCACGGATTTAATCCAGGCGACTTCGCTCCCCTGACATGTCCTCACGCTCTACATGAAAAAATTCAAACTCTACCTCGCCCTTGCGGCGACGGCGTTGTTGGCGATTGTGATCTTCCAAAATACTGCCGTCGTCGAAACCAAGGTCCTGTTTATGACCATCGCCATGCCTCGAGCGGCCTTGCTCGCCGTGACCCTGCTCGTCGGGATCTTTGTCGGCCTCACGTTGGGCTGGAAATACTCCCGTCCTAAATCCGTTTCAAAAAAATCAACCAAACCAAATGTCTAACGCCTCCATTTCCGCCCTCGATCTCAACACGACTTTTCCGCGCAGCCCGCGCGAAACGTTGGCCGGTTATGTGCATCTCGGGCGTATGCTCGACAAATGCCGCGCCGTCGTCGCCGGCACCAATGGCGAATTTCACTACAATTGCCCACTCGATCGCTTGCTCTTCGACTTCACCGGGATCGATCACGAAACATTTCAGGCATTTGTCGCGACCGGAGCCGACGATACCGCCGTCGCCGCGTGGTTTACTGAACACTCGAAAGTAAAATCCCCTGAGGAAGTGGTCGCGTGGAACAACAAGATGCGCGACATGCGTCTCAGCGACATGCCCATGCCGTTGCAGATGTTTCTCGAAGGTTACATTCCCCAATACATTCCGGCTGGTAAAGTCGTGCGCGTCTGGTTCGACGTCTACGATATGGAAGAAGGCCGATTGTAAGACGACGCTCGTTGCCCTTCCCAACTCAGCCAAATGCCTGCTTCCTCAGACCTCGCAACGTAGTCAGGTCGCCCCACTCGGCGACTGGGGGAATCTCACGGGGCGCGGTTCGCGTTCTTCGACCCGTAAATTTTTGGTAGGTCGACAAATGAGACTGCACAAACGCTCTACTACCCAGCACCGCGCCATCGCTGAAGTAACGCACCCGACATCTTAGCACCGAGGCGAGGGGCAGCTTGCCCTTGTCCCGCCAGTGATCCATTTCAACCCTGCCTGGGCCCGTTGGTTACCGGCAACAGCTTCGCCGTAGCCACAGAAGCGGTAGTCTTTGGGATCGTCCACCAAACCGGCCCGCACGGCATTCAAGTCGATATACGCCGCCATCGTGCGCAAGACACCCGATTTCCCCTCTACCAGGACACTTTTAAAACGTTCCGACCAGAGGGTGCCAAAGCGTTGGTGGCTCCGGTTAAACCAAACTGAAAACCGTTGTTTCACCAACTTCATGAACGGCGAGAGATCCCCCATCAGAGCCAATTGCCGGGCCCTCCACGCCTCTGCCTCCGGGCCACCCTGCGTCAGCTGCGACTGAATCACTTCAAAATGAGCCGACTGATATTTGGTCGGTTTCGGGTGTAAAATCCGGTAGCGACGAATCAACTCGGCATCGATAAGCTCAGTTTGCTGAGGCACGCGCACCAGCACATGGAAGTGATTGGCCATGAGGGCATAGGTAAGGATCTCCAGCCCGCAAAAATCGGCGACCTGCCAAAGCTGTTTTCGCAGCACCTCCTTCGCCACATCGTCCAACAACCGCTCCCCATTCACCGTGCGAGTCATGCAGTGATACACCGCCGCCGCCTTCACCGCGTCCACCTTGATCCGAGCCTGCCTCATCCCCTAACCCCATCAAAAAAATATCCAACGGGCAATATTCTTTTACCTGTCCCTTCTAATTTGTCGCGCTGAGCGCTTGCCTTGGGGGAGGCACTCCCTCTTCATCAAAACACCCCATGAGCACCGATACCTGCGTCAGCATCGTTCCCTATTTCAAGATCAAGCCCGGCCAGACGGCTGCGTTCAAAGCCCTCGCCGAGCGCTTTGTCGCAACGACCCAACCAGAGTCAGGGTGCTACTACTACGGCTTTAGCTATTGTGATGACATGGCACATTGCCGCGAGGGTTACCACAATGCAGAGGGGTTGCTCGCCCACCTACAAAGCGTCGGCCCACTTATCGCCGAGTCCGCCCAATTTGCCGACATTGTGCAGCTCGAAGTTCACGGCATCGAATCCGAACTCGCCAAGCTTCGTGAGCCGTTGAAAGACCTGCCCGCCAAGTTTTTCACGCTCGAAGCCGGCTTCCGAAACTAGCTCCGGTTTAGGATCTGTCCGCGCCGCGCCGGTCTCGGCCAACCGGACGCGACACTTTCGGCCACCGCAGATGGCGCGGATAGTAGCGGCTCCGAATTCGCCAATGGTTGATCAACATACCGACCGCCACCGCCACGACGGTTGCGCCCAAAGCAAGGAGCATTTCGTTGATTAAATCAGTAGAATTCATGGCGAAGTTCTTGGTTGTGAGAATGCATCGAGGGACATTGCCGGCTCAGGACTTACACGCTGGCCAGGACCCGAATGAAACCAAAGTCCCAGCGTTGATAATCAATGTCCTCCCGGTTCCATTTGCACCGTAGCACGTCCCCGGTTTTAGCCACCAACGTAATTTGCTTCGAATCTGAATCGATATCGATCACATGGCGTCGACCCGCGACTACATCGACTCCAGTAAGCGAAAAAGACTGCACAAAATCGGGCGAAAAAAGCACCAACAACTGCACCGGTTTACGCGCTAGACGATGCTTGAGTTCCACCACAAACCCTTCGTGGTTCGTGACAGCAATCCAACCAGAGTCGTAATCGGCAAAGGAGGTCAGGCGAGCCGAAGCATCAGAGTTCATTGCCGTCGGCATAATTTGCAGGGATTCCATGAGTGGGGTGACCAGATTCAGCTAAAGGTAAGGGATGAGACCGATCCGACGTGAATCGGCCATCGGACCCTCATGCGCAGCGCGCTTTCGAAAGGGGCCATAACACGCCAAAATTAGTCACGGGGTGGTTTCACTGTCTTGAGGCGCAACCGTGCGGCCAGAAAGCCTCTTGCGAAATTCCAAACGAAAAGACTTCACGCCGCCCGGCTCCCTCCCCACGCTCTGCTCACGTTGAACGAAGGCAACCTCACCCTGATCCTCGAAAGAATTGACCAAGGCGACGTCGGCGCGGCTGATCAATTGTTGCCGTTGGTCTACGATGAACTGCGTCGACTCGCGGCGTCCAAAATGGCCCGCGAATCTCACGCCCACACCTTGCAACCTACGGCCCTCGTCCACGAGGCATGGCTGCGACTCGGCGGCGACCAACAACGCGCTTGGGCCAATCGCGCACACTTTTTCGCCGCGGCAGCCGAGAGCATGCGGCGGATTCTGATCGACAATGCTCGCCGTAAAAAAGCACTGCGCCACGGCGGCGACGTCGCCAAAGTGAGCGCCGACATTACGGGCTTCGATGTGGCGAGCCCAACCGAAAATGATGACGAGATACTCCTAATCAACGACGCCATCGGCGC
>CAXBOL010000484.1:0-4525 GCA_963977295.1 uncultured Opitutaceae bacterium | reverse complement strand
GGAGCCAGCAGTAACACGAAAAGTTGAGACAACGCCAAGGTCGAACCCCACCACCCGGCGGCCCGCGGATCGTTACCCGCCACCACGGCCGTGAAATAGGGCAATCCCACCACCGTGATCACGATCGTGGTGAACGCCGAATTCGCGAAATCGAAACAACACCAGCCAAAGATTTCCCGTTTCTTCACCGCCGCCGCCGCCGCGGCTGAAATGGGGGCATCAAGACCGTCAGGGGTAGGGCTCATTCCGTCGGAGCCAACGCCCTAACGCCTCATCTGGCAAGTCGTGAACCCGTCGCCTTACCGGACGCTTCACAAAATTAGATCCACCCCTCTCCGCCTCCCGTCTACCACTTATAGCCACGACTTGAGTGCCTTCAAATTTGGCTCACGCTTGCGCCAAGCTCGCTTCTGCACTTGGGTCCGGCTTTATACGTCTATCGATATTTTCCCCGTGCGTTCGTCCTCCCATCCCTCGTTTTTTGCTAAAATCGGCACCGCCCTGGTGCAGTGGATCGATTCCGATTACTGCCCCGGTGGACCCGAAAAAACCCGACAAATGCCCGACAAAGTCGACTGGATGCGGGTGTTCCCGTTTATCATTCTGCATCTCGGTTGCTTGGGCGTGATCTGGGTTGGCTGGAGCCCGTTCGCCGTCCTCCTCGCCGTGGCGCTCTACTTCCTGCGCATGTTTGCGGTGACTGGTATCTATCACCGCTATTTTTCGCACAAGACCTACTCCACCTCTCGGGTCGGTCAATTCCTGCTCGCCCTCTGGGGCGGCACCACCGTGCAGCGCGGCCCCCTATGGTGGGCTTACCACCACCGGCATCATCACCAACACAGTGATGATGAAGAAGATGCCCACTCCCCTCACGTTCACGGCTTTCTGTGGTCCCACATTGGCTGGATCACCAGCAAACGGAATTTCCCCACCGACTACTCCAAGGTGAAGGACCTCGCGAAATTTCCGGAGTTAGTCTTCCTCAATCGCTTCGATATCATCGTGCCGGTTGTCTTCGCGTTCGCGATCTTCGGCCTCGGCGCCGCCCTCGAAGCTTTCGCCCCCGCCCTCGGTGTCACCGGCGGACAACTTCTTGTCTGGGGCTTCTTCATCAGCACCACCGCGTTGTTCCACGGCACCTCGTGCATCAACTCCATGGCCCACCTGATGGGGCGCCGCCGCTTCCAGACCAGTGATGATTCCCGTAACAGCTTCATCCTCGCCATTATTTGCCTCGGCGAGGGCTGGCACAACAACCACCACCGCTATCAAAGCAGCACCCGCAATGGGTTCTACTGGTGGGAAATAGACCCCACCTACTACGGCCTCAAACTCCTGTCTTGGACCGGGTTCATCTGGGGTCTTAAAGATGTGCCCCAGTCCGTCCTCGACGAAGGCGCCCATGCCGAACACCTCAAAACCGTCGCGGCCGCCGAACGGTCAGAACACGTGCATGCCCGCACGTCGTTAAAGAAAGTCGTTCCCACCGCCGCGGCCCTAGCCGTCGGGGCCGTGCAAGCCGCCCACGCGCAAGCTCCCCATAAAAATTCCGGTCCCGCTCACCACCAAGACGTCAAGGAACTCGCTCACGACGCCAATTCCCGCTGAGCCGGGCCGCCCTGATCCTCCGGGCCTGGTTCTAATCCCTCCCCCGCTCCGACTCCGTTCGCCTCACTCCCATGGCCCGCATCGCAATCATCGGCTCCGGCATCGCCGGTCTCGGCTGTGCCCATTTTCTTCGCGCTCGACACGACGTCACAGTCTTCGAATGCGACGCCCACATTGGTGGCCATGCCAACACCGTGGAAGCGACCGAACCCGGCACCGGCCGGCACCTGCCCATTGATACCGGCTTCATGGTTTTCAACCGAGAGACCTACCCCCACCTGTGTCAGCTTTTCGACAAACTCAAAGTCCCGGTAAAGAAGACTTCCATGTCGTTCTCCGTGCGCGACGACGAAAGCGGACTCGAATGGTGTGGCACCTCGCTCAACCACCTGTTCGCCCAGCGCAAAAACCTCTTTAATTTACGCTTCATCAAAATGCTGATGGCGGTGAATCGCTTCAACAAGGAGGCGATCGCAGCCCTCGACGATCCCAGTCTGCGCGAGACTTCCCTCGGCGACTACGTGCGTGCCCGGGGTTACGGAGAAGACTTTTTTAATCTCTACTTAGTGCCCATGAGTTCGGCGGTCTGGAGCACGCCACCGGCGCTCATGCTGGAATTTCCGGCCGCGAGTCTACTCCGCTTTTTTTACAACCACGGATTCCTCGGATTGGACACCCAGCACCAATGGTGGACGGTTGACGGCGGCAGTCGCGAATACGTCTCCCGTCTCACGGCTGACTGGCGCGATCGCATTCACCTCAATACGCCCGTTACCCGAGTGGTGCGCACAAAATCGGGCGTAACGGTGATGACGGCCAAGGGAGAGGCCCACGCCTTCGATCAGGTCATCCTCGCCACTCATGCCGATGTGGCGCTGCGCCTCCTCGTAAATCCCACCCCCGACGAATCCCGACTCCTCAGTGCCTTTAAATTTCAGGCCAACACGGCCACGCTCCACACGGACTCGTCTGCCATGCCCCACACCAAGCTCGCTTGGTCGAGCTGGAACTACCAACTCGTGCGCGGCGCCGATCATCGTATCGAACCCGCCACCCACTACTGGATGAATTCGCTGCAGGGCGTGAGCGACCGCGAATCCTACTTTGTTTCCATCAATCGGCCGGAAGATATCGATCCGAGCAAAGTGCAGCAAACCATCGCCTACACCCATCCGCTCTTCGACCTCGCAGCCCTGCGCGCCCAAGGCGAACTCCCCGGTCTCAACGCCGACGCCACTGGCACCACCAACACCTATTTCGCTGGTGCTTACCAACGTTACGGCTTCCACGAGGACGGCCTCAAAAGTGCCGTCGACCTCTGCGCCCTCCTCCTCGGCGAAGACCCGTGGGGAACCTTGTAGCGCCGTGCTTCAGCCGGCGCTTGCGACTGCGCGATTTGGAACCCATATTCTGCGCCAGTCATGGAGACGTAAGGGTCTGCTCTAGCTCGTCTCCCTCCCCAAACCACCCACCACGTCCGCCATGCCCGGGTTTCGATTCAGTCTAATCCTTCTCATCGGATGCACCGCCACATTTGCCCAAACTCAACTCGTCGTGGAAGACGGCGGTCGAGAATTGGTGATCGTGGGATTCGACGACGAGGTGCCCCAATATCGGGACGCAGAGACGGGCGAACTTCGGTCCACCGCGTCCCGTGACTTTAAACTGAAACCGACCGATTCATTTGGTGCCGGAATGATCGTTTTAAGCGGGTATACCCTTTCTCCGAGTTGGCAGTATCACCTCTACCCCACGCCGCGATTCGTCGATTTCAAAGACCGTTGGATCAAAGTCTCCCTCAGCTATTCCGCCACTACGGCCCTGACTTCGCTTTTCATCACTGCCGAATTGCCCGAGCAAGGAGTGGTTCTGGCTAGGGAAATACCAGACCTTTCGGCGGAGGTCTGGACCGATCTCGAAGTCAAATTCTCGGTGCAAACCAATATCGCCCCCGGCTCACCGCCAAACCTCAGTGCGAAAATTCGTTTCTTCTCAAACGGACAAGAGTTGGAAAAAGCCGCCAGCCGTTTTGAAAGCATTCAGCGAATTTCCGACGGGGCGATCGAACGCAGCATAAAGGAGAAAAACCTACGTAACGCGAAACTGAAAGTTTTCTCCCGCACCAAGCCCATTTACCCGCCACCCTTCAAGGAGCAGGCCATATCAGGCAGCGCCCAAATCCGTTGCGTCGTGGATCCCCGGGGGCGCGTCACCGAGGCGTCCATTCTCTCCGCCACGCACCCCGAATTCGGGGAAGCCGCCAAAGCAGCCGCCCTCTTGTGGCGATTCATCCCCAAGATTAAATCCGGCAAACCCGTAAGGTCCGCAGTCACGATTCCATTCAACTTCTCCCCGGCATTGGCCACCAAGAACGATCCGATTCCCTGAACTAGCCCGGCCTGATATCTCCTTTCCCATGCGATCCCAGATTTACGAGTGCTCCATTTTGCACGCGCGCTTTCTCCCGACGGCGCATCGTTTTCTGTATCGCATTTTCATGCTCTCGCTCGATCTCGATGAGCTGGAGAACGTTCATCGTCGTCTCCGTTTTTTCAGCGTCAACCGGGCCAATCTCTTCAGTCTGCGCGAGTGTGATTTTCTGCCGCTCGCCGAAACAAAACACAATTCCACTTCGCCCGATCGGAAGGACTTCAGACCCACCGACAGCCCCACTCTCAAGCAACGTGTCCTCACGTATTTAAGAACCCAAAACATCGCCGTGAGGGATGATGCCACGGTCCAACTCATCACGTTGCCCCGTATGCTGGGCTACCGCTTCAATCCAGTGTCGTTCTACTTCATTCGCGACGTCGACGGCGGACCGATCGCAGCGATCACCGAGGTCACCAATACGTTCCACGAGATGAAGCCGTTTCTCCTCCGACCCGAGACGCTGACTCCCGACGGATTCAAG
>CAXBOL010000483.1:0-4533 GCA_963977295.1 uncultured Opitutaceae bacterium | reverse complement strand
GCGACATCCTGCGCAATTCTCCCGGCATCACGTTTCAGGCCGGTGAAGGCGGCACCCCCGCCGGGGACCAAATGACGATCCGTGGTTTCAGCGCCCGCACCGACATGTTTGTCGACGGCGTGCGCGATCTCGGCGGTTACGCCCGTGATTCGTTTAACCTCGAACAGGTCGAGGTCGCCAAGGGTCCCACGTCCGCCACCGCCGGTCGCGGATCCACCGGCGGATCCATCAATCTCGTGTCCAAGGCCCCCCACGGTTTGGAGCGTCAAACCGGGTCGTTGGCCGTCGGCACCGATGCGTATAAACGCGCCACCTTCGATATCAACCAGCCCCTCAACGAGGACCAGGCAGTGCGGGTCAATGCCATGTGGCACGACGCCGGTGTCCCCGGTCGCGATGTGGTGGAGGACACGTCCTGGGGCATCGCCCCATCCTTTGCCCTCGGCCTCTCCCACCCCACCAAACTCACCGTGGCTTACCAACATCTCGAACAGGACAACGTGCCCGACTACGGTATGCCCCGCGCCACCTTTGACTACGACCCCGTGGTTCCGTTTTCCAACTGGTATGGCCTGAAAGCCCGCGACTACGAAAACATCGAGCAGGATCTCGCCACCGTGACCGTCGAACACCAAGGCGATGGCTTCAGCCTGCGCAACCTCACGCGCTACGGTCGCACCTACCGCGACTCCGTGCACACCTCTCCTCGCCTGCTGTCCGGCACCACGGACACCATTCGCCGCAACGACTGGAAATCCCGCGACCAAACCGATGAGGTGTTTTCCAACCAAACGCACTTGTCGGCCGACCTGAAGACCGGCGAAATCAACCACGCCCTGAGCGCCGGCGTGGAATTCTCCCGCGAATCCGAAATCAACTACACCCGCGTCGAAGATGACGCCACGGTCTTCCCCACCACGGATGTCTATAATCCGAATCCCAACGCCCCCTACAACGGCCACCTTTCGCGCAACGGCGCCTTTACCCGCGGCCAAGGCGAAACGTTCTCCCTCTATGCCTTCGACAATGTCTTCGCCGGACAACAATGGCAGGTTTTCGCTGGGGCACGCTACGACAACTTCGATGCCACCCAAACCAATCTCAATGACGCCGGAGCCAAGACGATTTACTCCCGCCAGGATGAATCGATCAGCGGGCGCCTCGGGTTCATTTACAAGCCCACCAACAACAGCAGTTTCTACCTCGGCTACGCCAACGCCTTTAATCCGTCCGCCGAAGGCCTGAGCCTCTCTTCGCGCAACGCCGATCTTTCCGACGTCGATCCCGAGCAGACTAACAGCTACGAACTCGGCGTAAAATGGGACACCCTGGCCAGCCGATTGTCACTGGGAGCCGCGCTCTTCCACACCGTCAAAACCAACGCCCGCACCCCCGGCATCGATCCCAACGATCCGCCCGTGGTGCTCGACGGCGAAGAAAGCGTCAGTGGCCTCGAACTCAGCGCCGCCGGCCGAATCACCCGCCAATGGGATGTCTTCGCCGGATTCGCATTCATGGACAGCGAAGTGGAAGCCTCCAACACCGCGGGACTCGCCGGAGCCGAACTCGGTCTCACGCCCCGTAAGACGTTCAACCTCTGGAGCACCTACGCGCTCCCCGGCGGCTTCACGCTCGGCGGTGGCGCCCAATATATGGACAGTGTGCCGCGCAACACCGCCGAAGCGGCCGAAACCGTTCCGGCCTACTGGCTCTTTAACGCCATGGCCAGCTACACCGTCAACGAGCGCCTCACCTTGCGACTCAACGCCACCAACCTCGCAGACGAGCACTACATCGATCGCATCGGCGGCGGCCACCATATCCCCGGCCAAGGCCGTCAGTTCATCCTCTCCGCCTACACCACATTCTAGTCCGCACCGTAGGCGAGTTCGAAGATGTGGGTCGGGCTTTATGCCCGACCACCGCCCACCGCCCACCGCCCTCCTCCTGCCCATGATCCTCGCCATTCCCGACCTCCTGTCTCCCAACACCCTCGCCGCCGCCCGAGCCAAACTCGAAGCCGCGTCCTGGGTCGACGGCAAAGCCTCCGCCGGTCACCAAGGCGCCCGAGTTAAACACAACGAACAACTCCCAGCGGAACATCCCGTCGCCCTCGAGATCGGGAACATCCTCCTGCAGGCGATGAGTCAAAATCCGTTGTTTATGTCGGCCGCCCTGCCCTTGCACATCCTGCCGCCCATGTTCAATCGCTACGCGGGAGGTCAGACGTTTGGCACTCACGTCGATGGGGCCATTCGCACGATTCCGGGCAGCGGCCACCGCATCCGCACCGATTTGTCCTGCACGTTCTTTTTCGCCGAACCCGAAGACTACGACGGCGGGGAACTCATTATCGAAGACACCTACGGTTCGAAGTCGGTCAAATTACCGGCGGGACAATTGATTCTCTATCCCTCCACCAGCCTGCACCAGGTCACGCCCGTCACGCGCGGCACCCGGCTGTGTTCGTTTTTCTGGCTGCAATCCATGATCCGCTCCGACCAACAGCGCTCCACCCTCTTCGACCTCGACATCGCCATCCAACGCTTCGGCAAAGAAATGGCCGCCCATCCGTCCGTGGTCCAACTCACTGGCATCTACCACAACCTCCTCCGCCAATGGGCGGAAATGTAAGCCCCCCATCGTTCTCATTCTCCTTCTCTTTCTCCCGTCTCCCCTTCTCACCATCCCCCGCCGCACCCATCGTTCTCGTTCTCTTTCTCGTTCTCCCGTCTCCCCGCCGCACCTCCCCGCAACTCCACCATGCCGATCACGCCACGTCCCTCCTCCCCCCGCACCGCCCGCGAGTGGATCGAATGCGGACACCATTTCGCCGCCTCCACGCGCATTGAGGATCTCTCTCGAGCGCTCCTTTGCTACGATCGGGCCCGAACCGTGTGCGATCCTTCCGAATCCAATCCCGCCCCGCTGCGCGACCTCGGCCTCGCCTGGATGAACCGGGGTAATATTCTCCAGCAACCCGGCCCTCACTACGACTGCGTCGCCGCCCTTAATGCCTACGATCAGGCTCTGGTGGTTTTCTTTGCCATCCCCGACGCAACCCCGGATCTCATCAACACGATCGCGACCGTCTACCTCAATCGAGGCCGGGCGCACCAACGATTACTATCCATCGCCGAGGCCTCGAAGGACTACCGTAAAGCCCGCGAAACGCTCCGTCCCCTTGTCGCCTCCGGGGACTTCGCAGCCATTCGCAATTTTGCGGGAGCCACCGTCAATTTCGGACAAATCCAACTCGACTCCGCCGCCCCCGACGCTGAGCTGACGGATACCTTTCTCTCGACACGCGCGGCGTTGACGCCGTTCACCGACTCCGACGCCGTGGCCGCCACGCTGGCCCTCGAACTCAGCCGTCTGGAACTCGTCCTGCGCGAACGCACCTTGACCCGCGATTCCCTCGGCGACTTCACCGACACGCTAGAAGTCGCGTTGGCCCTTGCCGCCAGCTGGGCGCCGCGATCACACCCGACGGCGCTCGATGCCGCCACCCAACTCTTCCGTCTCGGTGCCACCGCCTACGCCGAGTGCCAACCTCAATTTCTCCTCGAATTTCTTCGCGAGGCCCTGGATCCCGCCAGCGGCACCGCCCCTTTCGCGTCCTTCCCCACGTTTCATACCGTCGCCGCCGACGCCCTCGACTCCTTGCGACTTGAACTCAACCGGACGCGAGTCTTTGACGCCGAGATCGAAACCAGCCATCGCCTCGCCGCAATTATCCAAGACCTCAATCAGCCCACGGCGTGGCTTAAACCTCGCTTGATCTCCTCGTGAAAACCTTCCGCTCAATCCTCTTTTGGACTCATCTCGCCGCCAGCCTCGTCGCTGGAGTCATCATCTTCGTCATGTCGTTCACGGGCACGATACTCGCCTTCGAGGATGAACTCGTGGCCTGGGCCGAGCGCGACGCGCGTGGAGTAAAAGTCCCGGCCGATGCCAACCGCCTTACCCTCGATGAACTCACCGCCGCATTTGTCGCGACCCACCCGCACCAGACGCCGTCCAGTATCACGGTCAGTGCCGACCCCGCAACCGCCGTGACCTTAACCCTCGGTCGAAATACAACTTACTACCTCAACCCTTACACCGCCGAAATCCGCCAACTTGCCTCCACCGGCATGGCAGACTTCATGCACTCCATGGTCGCTTGGCACCGCTGGTTGGGGCGCGACGGGGACAGTCGCGCCGTCGGCAAAACTATCACCGGTGCGAGTAACACCGCGTTTGTCGTGCTCGCCATCACCGGACTTTACCTGTGGTGGCCACGCAGTTGGCGCCTCAATGCGGCCAAACGCTCATTGTGGTTTGTGCGCGCCGCATCGGGCAAAGCCCGGGACTGGAATTGGCACAACGTCATCGGATTCTGGTTACTCGTTCCCATCACCATCATGACGCTCACCGGCATGGTGATTTCCTACTCATGGGCCAGCAATCTGATCTACCGTGCCGTCGGCGAAGAACCACCCGCGCGACGGGGCCCTCCTGACGCCGCCCCCCCGGCTGGACACGGCGAAT
>CAXBOL010000482.1:0-4544 GCA_963977295.1 uncultured Opitutaceae bacterium | reverse complement strand
TTCCAAGCCCCAAAGCTGACCCCATTTTCCGACCTCAGAGACCGAGTTCGTAGCGTGCGCTGCGTCCAGCCCCGACCGGGCGCAAGGCTCCGCACTCGACCAAGTGTTGCAGATCGCGCGTCGCGGTCGCCTTGGAGACGCGATTGAGCGAGACGTATTTGCGCGCGTTCATGCCGCCTTCGAATCCACCAGGCCCCGCCTCGAGCATTCGACGCACGGTCCGCAGCTGACGCTCATTGAGCTGGTCGCGATACCGATCAAAAAATTTGGCCTGATTGAGGACGAACATCACCAGCACCTCGGCGTCGCGCTGGGCCGCCAACACCGTCGCACAGAAATAGTGCAGCCACGGCGTGATTTCGTTCGAGCGCTGGGCCCGCTCGAGCGCGGCGTAGTAATCGCTGCGGTGCGCCTCGATTGTGCGCGACAAGCTCAAGGTTGCCGGCCGCCCGAGGCCTTGCGAAAGCGCTTTCTCAGCCAGGGCCCGACCCATGCGACCGTTGCCGTCCTCAAAAGGATGGATTGATTCGAAATAGAGGTGGGCCACCGCAGCCCGGACCGGCGCGTCGGGGACGCGCTCTCGGGAGGCATTGAACCAGTCAACGAAGCGTGTCATCTCCGCCGCCACGGCAGCGGAAGGCGGCGCTTCGAAATGCAGCCGGGCTTTGCCCACTGCGCCAGAAACCACCTGCATCGGTTCCGAGTGCGTGCGCCAAGCCCCGGCCAATACCTTTGGGTCGCCCCGCATCAACGTGCGATGCCAAGCGAACAATGTCGTCTCGTCCAGCGGCGCATTCCACGAATCGCGCACCGCGACCATGAGTTCCCCCGCGCCCACGGAAGTCCGATCGGCGCGCCCGAGTGGTGCCTCGGCCAAACCCAGCCGATGCCTCACCGATGACATCACATCCGCCCGGCTCAGATACTCGCCTTCGATTTCTGACGTCTTTACCGCCTCGGCCACCATGAGTTGGACCAAGGCTTGGCTGCGTTCACCGTCCGAGAGCCCCTTCAACAGACCGGCGACCTGCCCGGCCTGGTCAGCGAATTGCCGCAACTCCGACTGCACCGTGTGCAGATCGTAGCGAAATTCCGGCCAATCGGCCTGCTGCCAGTTGAAGCGCATGAGCCGAAAAGGACTCTTAATCGGCTCATAATCAAGTCATATCGTGAGCCGATTACGGCAGCTAATCGGCTCATCGCCCGATCTGGTCGGTAGTGGGTGGAGGATTGGACCGAATTCTGGCCCGGCCTCCGCCGACGTGAACCACGCTCTCGACACCAAATCGGGGTCGCATTGGAGCAGGGAACCCCAAACCCCGGTTTCGGTCCCGGCCGCTGGCCGGACTTCATTCAAGGTTCAAGGATCGACCCTGTTCGGCATTCGGCGGCCGCTGGCGGACATCACTCAACCGATTTGGGCAACAGCCTCGCAAAGTCTGACCCGAATTTCCAACCCGCCGCCATAAGTGCAATGTGCAAAGTTTGACCACATTTTCCGCCCCCGTGGGAGGGAAAGAGGCCGATTGATGGGGGATCGACTCAGCACTCCAGAATCAAGGGGCAGTGGTCGGATACTTCCGGTTCGAAGATCACCTCGAAGTGCGAGACGTTCACGTGTTGGTTGACCATGAGGTAGTCGGCATGGCGTTCGGGTTTGGGGTAGAGGGAATTGCGGGTGCCTCGCGCGGTGCGGGTTGTGACCAAGTCAACGAAGCCGGCTTCGGTGAGGATCTTTAAGGTCTCGCTCTGAGGGCCGACGTTAAAATCGCCGCAGAGCACGGTGGCGTCTCCGGGTTCGGCGACCTGTTGGGCGAGAGCCAGGAAGCGGCGGGCTTGCGCCACCCGTTCGGGCGTATCGATCTTACCGCGCAGATCCCGTAGGCCGTGCATATGGGCAATGGTGAAGGGGCGGTTCTGGCTATAGTCGAAAACGCGGACCGCATGAGTCGAACGGGATCGCGGGTGATCGCCGTAGCTGTGCGGTGAATAGACTTTGTGCACGAACCCCTGGTGTTGGGCGATCACGGGCAGCGACTTCCTGACCCAGGTTGCGAGTCCCCAGTAGGAGGTGATTTGGGTTTTCTCATCCCACAATACGCCTCGTGCTGCCGGACAAAAGGTCCCGCAGTGACCGGGGAGGAAAGTGGATACATCCCGAAAGAGATTCGCCCGCTGCGGCAACACGTGATCGCCGTCGCGATAGGTGAGCCACTCCTGCGGGGTGGCGGGCGTATGCACGACCTCCTGCAGGCAGAGCACGTCGGGATCCGTCTCCGCCAAGTAGGGCAGCAGGACCTCTCCCCGTTTTCCTCCCCAACCGTTGAGGCACATGATCTTCATAAACAGGACAGCAAGACGCCGAGAACGGCATCTGCAAGCTTGCCCATTTTCCGCCTTGGATGGGAACGGCGACCCCAAGCCCTGCCCCCATTTCCCGGCCCTGACTTACCTCCGGCAACGCCGGAGGGCGACGAAACCGAGGGTGGCGATGCCGAAGAACAACGCGTAAGTATCGGGTTCGGGCACGAGCAATCCGATGGGGTAGCAATCCGATGGGGTCATTAGCAGTCCGATGGGGTCATGTCGTGTTTTGTAAGTTTTTAATGGTCCATCGAAACCATTTTCCCTCCGAGGTGACCTGGGAATCAAACCAAGCCGAGGTTACGATCACAGCACATAAAACACGACCTGACCCCGTTCGAACATGATCCCGTTCGAACCATCCAACGCTCAGACCCTTCGGTCTCCGTTTTATGGGCCCTGTCGCACTCTCGGGACCGACTGGATTAATCGACGTTCAAGATCATCCGCCGGTATGCGGCCAGGCTGGGGTAGCCGTCATCGTGTAGCGTGAGAATGATGTGGATGCTTTTGCCGGATGCATCTTGGGGAACGGATACCTGCGCCGAGGATAGTTCAGCGCCTTCGATCGCGACGTTTCCGTGGTAGCTGCTGGCCTCGTCGTAGTAGTGCCAGGAGTAGCGCAAGTCATCGCCGTCCGGGTCGCTCGAACCGGTCGCATCGAGGGTGAGCTGTTGGCCCGGCTTGACGGCCATTTCCAGAATTTGCCGGGTGGTTTCGCCCTCCAAAACCGCAATGGGGAAATGGTTGGCGTCGCTGTATTCGGGGGTCACTGACCAGTCCATTCGGGCGGCTTGACTGGCGTAGATATCTTCCCGCCACTTCCTGATAGCGTCGGTGCCTTCCTCGGTGTTTGTGTATATCCAATACGGCCTCAGCTTCATGTCGTGCGCATTCACGGTCTCGTTTTTCTCCGCCCAGCTAAACAATTTGACGCCCGTCTTTTTGCCGGGACCGAAACGTCCGCCCCAGCCGCCTTGGGTTAACTCGTTGGGATCGTTCAAGCCTCTGGAGGCTAAATGCATGAAGGCAGGTGAATCGCCTTCGGTCGCCCATTTGGCAGTCGGGTAAATCTTCCCCAGGGGACCATGACTCTGCACGTGCTCAGCGGACCATTCCTTGCTGGGCGCCCAGCCATACACCCCGTCGGCATTGCGGATATAGACCGAATCCGGGAAAGTCTTGGAAATCCATGAACCGCTGTCGCATTGACCCAGTATGTCGTAGACGCGGATCTTTCGCACAAATGCCGCGATCTCCTCCGGCGAGCGCGTGTCATTAACTTTCCAATACGCCTGGGCGATGGTGTTCGCGCCACCCCACGCATTGAGCCAAAGCGGTCGCGAGTCATCTTTGTTGTCCGCCAGTTCAATGATCAGGTTCGAACCCTCGCTGTCTTTTCCCTTTCCGGTGCCCTCCATCAGCGGGTCGGTTTGGCCGGGCCTGACGATCGATCGGAGATATTCAGGCGTGGGATACTCGCTTTCGTGCAGTTTCAGGTTCGGGTAGACGGCCTCGTAGGCATCGATGGCCGATTCGATTCGTTGTCTTCCGCGGGGGAGGTTGGACTCCACCCAGGCGTGACCGTAGATGATTCCCTCCAAATCGAACTCATTGGAGAGGAGGAGGGCGTGCACCATGGACTGAAGATCGTCGGGATCCCCGCCGCCGATATCGGTGGTGATCACCAGTCTGTGTTTCGCTGCTTGGAGCTTAATCTCCACGCGGGATGCATTCGACGAAGTCACCGGCACCGTCTTCTCCCAATAATTCCGACTCGTGACGACCAAGGAGTCAGACAACCCGCCGGAGGAAGCGTCGGAGGAAAACGAAAACCGTCCGCGGTCATCCGTGGTTCCGGAGTCGCCGGCTTTCAATAAGGTCACGTTGGCGCCAGCCACCGGTAATGAAGTCTGCTTGTCTAAAACGACTCCACTGATATCCGCAGCCTGTAGGTGGCTGATGGACAATAGGAATAGAATGGCGGGAAGCCTTTTGAATAGGGACATTGCGTGCTGCGTTTCGTTTCGAATGAAGACATCCAATCCGGGTCAATCCGATGGGGATATGTCGTGTTTTGTATGTTTCTCAAGGTCCATCGAGCCCATATTCCTCCCGAGGTGATCTGGAAATCATACCAAGCCGAGGTCACGATCACAGCACGCAAAACACGACATGAC
>CAXBOL010000481.1:0-4568 GCA_963977295.1 uncultured Opitutaceae bacterium | reverse complement strand
TACCCATCGCGAGGCCGGAAGACCGACGGGTGGCGGCGCGTTTAACGGATTGATCCAAGCCGTTGCGCATGCCCGCGATGACCTCGGCGAGTTCCGGCCGTTGAAATCCGAACTCGAGCGCGCGGCGGAGCTCGTTTTCGGCGACAGGGAGGGCGGCCTGCCATTGGTCCGACTGGGTGGAGAGTTCGATGGAGGTGTTGTGCGCGACATCGTAGACGTCGCCGGCATTGGCACGACCGCTGGAGAAGGGAGAATTTTCCTTCTTGGCCAGTTCTGCGAGGCGGCGATTGAGCATGGCGAAGGCCAAGTCGCGGGGGAGGTATTTGATCCGATTGGCAGCTGTGTCGGCTTCTTCCACATAGGGCGTGAGGGTTTGGATGCCCACCGAGACGCGACCTGCCTCGGGTTCATAGTGGTGGAGCACTTTGAGTCCTACCCCTGCTTCGACAGTGTCCAACGGCGGATCGTTGCGGGCGGGAGCCCGGGACTGGAGCGGAGAAAAACGACGGATGATTTTCTGCTCCACTTGCTTAAGATCGAAATCGCCGACCGCGACGAGGGTCATGCGATCCGGACGATACCAAGTGTTGTAGTAGTCCAAAAAGTCGGACTGTTGCGCGTTCTTGAGCACCTCCTCGGTGCCGATGGGAATCCGATTAACCAATCGTGTATCGGGGAAGAAGAAATTCAGTTCGGCCAAGGAGGACCGTTGTTCGACGGAATCAGCACTGCGCTTCTCGCTCAGAATGATTCCGCGCTCGCGATCGATTTCTTCGGGCAGGAGGGTAAGGTTGTCGGCGTAGTCGAAGAACACCTGCAATCCCTCGTCGAGGTGCTCGGGTTTGGCATCCGGCAGATCGATCATGTAGACGGTGCGGTCAAAGGTGGTGAACGCATTGGTGTCGCCCCCAAAATTCATCCCCATGCGTTGAAAGAACTCGATGAGGGTGCCGGGCTTGTAGTTTTTGCTGCCGTTGAAGGCCATGTGCTCAAGAAAGTGGGCCAGGCCGCGTTGTTCTTCAGTTTCCTGCAGCGATCCCGTTTTGACCAGCAGGCGGAGGGCGACGCGTTCGCGGGGTTCCGTATTCGATTTGAGGGCGTAACGCATGCCATTGGGTAACACACCAAACTTCACCGATTCGTCCACGGGCAGGTCACTGGCTTCATGGCCGAAATCGGCGGCCGAGCTGAGGGAAACCCATCCCAAGGCGAGCAAGCTGAGAACTAAGGACGTAATCCGGGGCAATTGACGGGAAGCAAACGGGATCATGGTGGGCATACCATGCGACTGAATGGGGAAACGCCAAATTAATGTTTTGAGCGCGGGGCACTTTTGCTGATCTCTGGACCGATTGCTGATGGCCCTTTGGATTTATCGTCTAGTTTTCCTTCCCGTGATGCTGATTGTGGCACCCTATTATTTATGGCGCATGCGTAGGCGGGGCGGCTACCGGGACGGATTCGAGAATCGGTTCGGACGCATGCCAACGTTGCCGCCGCGGAGGAATGGGGTGAGTCGGATCTGGTTGCAGGCGGTGAGTGTGGGGGAGCTGCTGGCGATCGGTCCGCTGTTGGACGCCCTGAAGCGTCGCTCGGATGTGGAAGTGTTTTTGACCACGACCACCAGCACGGGCTATCGATTGGCCAAGGAGCGCTACGCCGAACAGGTCGCGGGCGTCGGTTATTTTCCCATGGATTTTTGGTCATTCTCGGCGCGCGCATGGTCAACGGTGCAGCCGGATCTCGCGCTCTTAACCGAAGGGGAACGCTGGCCGGAACACATCCATCAAGCGGCGAAACGAGGCGTGCCGGTGATCTGCATCAACGCCCGACTGAGTGATCGTAGTTTTAGCCGCATGCGCTTCGTGCGGGCGCTGGTGCCTGGGCTGCTCGGAGGCATTACGCGATTTTTGGCCGTTTCGGCAGAGGACGGAGCTCGGTTTGAAGCACTGGGGATAGACTCCCAGCGCGTCCAGGTGGCCGGTAATTTGAAAGTCGATAATCGTCTCACGGAGATTTCGGATAAGGAAAAATTGGCGTTGCGGCAGGAGCTGGGATTCAAGGCGGACGAACTCGTGTTGTTAGGCTCGTCGACATGGACAGGGGAGGAACAAGTTTTGCTCGAAATCTGGCAGCGACTGCGGCGAACGATGGCCCCAGGGACGTCGCTCAAACTTCTACTGGTGCCGCGGCATGCCGAGCGGCGGGCGGAACTGGAGGCCTTGGTCGAAGGACGCGAGGGCGTTGCTCATTTTCGTTCCCGTGGCCCGGGACCAACAGAGGTCGACGTGGCGGTGGCGGATACCACGGGAGAATTACAGCGACTAACTCAGGTGGCTGACCTCGTTTTTGTGGGCAAGAGCATGCCGCCGCATAAGGACGGTCAGACTCCGGTGGAAGCCGCAGGATTGGGCAAACCGCTCGTGTTCGGTTCCGGGATGGCGAGTTTCCGGGCCATTGCTCGGGATCTCGTTTCAACCGGGGCTGCCCAGCAGGTGGCGGATGGGGAGGGATTGGAGTCTGCGTTGAGCGAGTTATTGCGGGATGAAAATCGACGAAGGGAGATCGGGTTGGCGGGAAAACGTTGGCACGAACGGAATCGAGGCACCCTTGATCGCACGCTTGCAGTGATTGATTCGAATATAAAGCACTGATTTGTAGGATTTTGGGAAAACTGAGAGATTGGGATTGCCCGGGGTGGGAGGAATTCTAGGTTCTTCCCCTTTTGTTGGATGCAATCGCACGGCCCCAAGCGCGTATATACCCCTCACTCTTTGGAATTCTGGTTCGAGAAACTCTCGGACGAGTGGGAGCAGCATTTTTCGGACGACCAACTCGAAGCCGGACACCGGCTCTATCGAGAGGGAGAAGTGCGGGAACTCGAGTTGACTGACAGTGATGCCATCGTGCATCGCCGGGTGGAAAAGAAGGATGAATATGCGGTCATCGAGTGGGCGGATAAAAAATTAAGTGTGAGATCGTCGTCCACAGACCGAAACATCGCCAAAGCGTTGGCCGTGGCCGGACTCCACGAAATCGAAGAACTCGTGGCCGATGAGATCTCGCCGTTGCCCAACGATCATCCCAGCGATTCGGAGCGCGACCGGCATCACGAACGCAAACAAAGTGATCCCAGTGCCGGTAGTGGTTCAAACGGGTTCAACGGCTTGCGCGACGCCAGCGTCGGGGGACCGGTCATTGGTCCGCGGCGGGTTGGAGCGCCGGCGACGCGGGTGGCCTCCCGCACGTTGGTCTTGATGTTCAAGACTCGCGTGGGGGGATTGAGTTTTAAGGCGTTTTGGGAAGTCAAAGGCAAGGGGCGGGTGGCCGCGTTGGGGGCAGCAGTCCACGCGGATGGTAATGGGCAGGTCACTTCCGGCGAGCGGGCGAAACTTATCGGTCTCGCGGCCTACGCCCGGAAGGCACATTTTCAATATGCCAACGACACTGGCGTCTACTTGATGTCTAACGTGTCGGAGATTCCTCGGTTCTTGCAGGGCACACTCTCCAGCTGGCGACGGTTGTTTCAAATCGAGCTCGACGCGAATGCCGCTAACTTGGTCAAAGGCACCAGAACGATCCAGGTGGAGGCGGTTGCGGGTCGTCGGGATTCCGCGGTGAGGGGGAAGAGTGGCAACGCGGGAGGCGCACTGGATCTGCGCTGGATCTTCAAGGCGGGCGAACAGTTGTTGTCGGATCAGGAGGTGCGCTCGCTACTCAAGCGCGGCACCTCGCCGACCATTATCCCCAATGTGGGCATCGTCGAATTGCCGACCGAGCAGATTGCCGCCATCGAATCATGGCGAAAGAATGTCGCCGACACCCACGCGGAAAGTGAACTGTCCTCGTATCTCGTGTTTTCGTTGTTCAACGATCCCCGGTTTAAGCTGACCGTTTCGCCGGAGCTGGCGGCATGGAGGGATAACGTGGTGAAACCGGCGACGGTGACCGCAGAGTTGCCGGCCCTGCTACGACCCTATCAACGGCGAGGTGTGGAGTGGCTGCATCATTTGGCCGATGTGGGGTGTCACGGCTTGTTGGCGGATGAGATGGGCCTCGGCAAAACGTTGCAGGTGATCTCACTGTTCGCGGTCCGGCCGCTGGTGGGCACTTCGACGTTGATTGTCTGTCCGGCGTCAGTGGTGCCGGTTTGGGCGGAGGAGATCGAACGCTTCTTCCCGCATTTGCGGACGGATGTGTTGAAGACAGGGCATGATTTCACGATGAGCGACGAGCCGGTCATCTGGTTGGCGAGCTACACCCAGTTGCGAAAACACAAGGAGTTGTTAGCTCAAAAAGAATTCGGCTACGCGGTGCTCGACGAGGGGCAATTTATCAAGAATCCCGATGCCAAGGTGACGAAGGCAACTTTTGCGATTCGAGCCCAGCATCGCGTGGTGCTCACCGGCACTCCGCTCGAAAATCGCCAACTCGATTTATGGTCTATTTTTCGATTTCTTTTGCCCGGTTTGTTGGGAGCGCGGGCGAGTTTCGAATCGCAATTAAACTCTGATCATGACGGCACGGTGAAGCGGCTGCGGGCGCAACTGGCCCCGTTTATTTTACGG
>CAXBOL010000480.1:0-4575 GCA_963977295.1 uncultured Opitutaceae bacterium | reverse complement strand
AAGCAACCTTTGTCCTCCTGGACAAAGAACCAACCGCTGGAGGCCTCTGCCGCTCTGCTGTGGTGGACGGGCAACCTCTCGACCTCGGCGGCGGCCATTTCTTGGATACAAAGCGAAAAAACGTGGTGGATTTTCTGTTCCGATTCCTCCCCGAGTCCGAGTGGAACCTCCACTCTCGTATTTCTAAAATTCACCTTCGAGAAACCCTCATCGACCATCCTTTGGAGGCGAATCTCTGGCAACTCTCCACCGCAGCTCAGATCGATTTTCTGGAGTCCTTGGCCCGAGCCGGATCAGTCAAGCACGAGCCCGCCCCCACCGCATTCGCCGACTGGGTCACTTGGAAATTCGGCCCCCTCTTTGCTCAGGAATACCTGCTCCCCTACAACCGCAAGATATGGAGTATGGATCTCAACACACTCGGCACCTACTGGTTGGATAAGCTTCCCGATGTTTCGTTTCGGCAAACGCTGGAAAGCTGCTTGGTCCAGCGCGCCAGAGGTCGTCTTCCCGCCCACGAAAAATTCTATTACCCCAAAAATTTCGGCTACGGGGAAGTATGGAGCCGCATGGCCCTCGCGGTGGGGGACCGCTTTCGGCCCAACACCCCTCTCCACTCACTCGACCTCGCCAGTCAAGTCATCAACCACACGATTCGCTACAAACGACTCGTCAACACGATCCCGTGGTCGGCGCTGAGCGCCGCCACTCCCCTTCCCGACGCGATCAATGAATCCATCCACGCGCTTCGGCATACATCTCTCATCGTCGATTATTACCCCGATAATTTGCCGACCAATGCGCATTGGACCTACGAACCCAACGAGACCATCGCCTACCATCGAATTCTCCATCGCCACAACTTTGTGCCTTCCGGTCGGGGCTATTGGACCGAGACCAACAGCCAACGCGCCCAACCTTCTGCCCACTTCAGCCATCAAAATGAGTTCGCCTACCCGGTGAACACCATCGACAAACCCCGGCGGATGGCCGAAATTCGCGCCTGGGCCCAGGCTAATAATATCATTCCCTTGGGTCGGTGGGGGACTTGGGAGCATATGAACTCCGACGTCGCGGTCGACGAAGCACTCCAAGCTCAGCGTAACGCCTCACCGTAGTCCATCGGCCGCGCGAACTTCCGGCTCCAAGTTCGATCAAGCCTCCAGTCCGAAAACCGCCCGTGCGTAATTGCGCGCATTGAAGGGCTGGAGATCGTCGGGCTGTTCACCCAATCCGAGAAAGAAGATCGGCAGTTTTAACTCCCGCCAAATCCCCACGATCGCCCCACCGCGTGAGGTGCCGTCGAGCTTCGTGACAATTAATCCCGTGAGCCCGAATTTCTCGTGAAACACTTTAGCTTGCTCGATCGAGTTACTGCCCAAGGAGCCGTCGACCACGATCCATGAATGGTGGGGCGCCGCCGCGTCGTTCTTCTGCAAGACCCGACGAATTTTCGCGAGCTCCTCCATCAAATTTGACTTGGTGTGCAATCGCCCCGCCGTATCGACCAGCAACACGTCGCATTCCCGCTTCTTGGCGGCTTGCCACGCATCAAACGCCACCGCCGCCGCATCCGCACCGGTGTGACTTGCCACAATGGGCAGATCCAATCGCGTCGCCCACGATTTCAATTGCTCCACCGCAGCCGCGCGAAAGGTGTCACACGCCGCCAACATAACCGACTGCCCGTCGGCCTTTAGTAGGTATCCAAGTTTTGCCGACGTCGTGGTTTTACCGGAACCGTTGACGCCAATCATCGCGATGACGGTGGGACCATCCGCCACGTTGGTCAGCTTGCCTTCGCTCCCTTCGAGCACACGCTCCAAAACCTTGGCGCCAATCTCGGCCGCCTGCTGTCCCTTCAACGTCGGGTCCTTACGATACGCCGTCTTGATCTCGGCCAAAATCTCTTCGGTCGTCTCCACGCCAAAGTCCGCCGTGTAGAGCGCTTCCTCTAGCTCCTCCAACGAGGAGGCGTCAATTTTCTGGCCACCAAAGATCCCTCGAGTCGTTTGCGAGATCGCCGAAACCGTCTTCGCCAATCCGTCCTTAAATTTTTTAAACAGTCCTAGCATGATTTTTTAGAACCACGAATGGACACGAATAACTCCGCTACCGCTCCGTGAAAGAATCCTTGAATCCATAATCTAGAATCGGGGCAATGAAACAAACCGGGCATAGGGAGCCGAACGGTAGTGAGGCCTATTCGTGTTCATTCGTGGTTCAAAAAACGCCCCGCCCCGGCTCACTGCGCCTTGCGCGAGTCGCGACCCAAGCTGTCCTTGAGCCGATCGAGGATACCATTGATGAACCGTTTCGAATCCGCCGTGGAAAACTGTTTCGACAAATCAATCGCTTCATTGATCGAGACGATCGGCGGCACATCTTTGCGGAACAACAGTTCGTAAATCGCCATGCGCAGGATGGCCAAATCGATTCGCGCGATGCGCTCGAAATCCCAGTTATGCGCCAGTTGCCGGATCCGGGCATCGATCTCGGCCTGATTCTGGATCGCGCCGTGGATTAATTCCTCGCCGTAAGCGAAATGCTCCCGGGGCTTTTCCGTCGTTTCGAGATGTTCGAAAAACACCCGCATGTCTTCGGCCAAATTCTGCGGCGTATTAAGGCTCCAAGAATAGAGAAATTGCATGGCGGCGACACGGCCGTCGCGACGTTGGGCGAAAATTGCTTTGCTCATGAGGAAATCCGTTTTCTCAGCGCCACCATCTCCAGCGCGGTTTGGGCGAATTCTCCGCCCCGATTAATTTTACCCAGACAACGGTCTTCGGCTTGCGCCAAATCATTGGCCGTCACCACGCCCACGATGACGGTAGTCTTCGCATCCAAACCGACCCGTAAAAGGCCCTGCTGGGCGGCTTCGGCGACCAATTGATCATGCATCGTGCCCCCCTTGATGATCACGCCGAGCGCGAGGCATACATCGAGTCGATGCCGCTCAAGCAGCATCTGCACGCCAAACGGCAATTCGCCACTCCCCGGCACGCGAGTGAGGATGATGTTTGCGGCCGACACTCCCGCCGCTCGAAACGTCGCCTGTGCGCTCGCGATCAGACCGTCCACCAGTCGTTCGTTAAAACGCGCCGCCACAATGCCGACCCGGAAGGTCGCACCGTCAATGGCAAGAGCGGAAGGTGAATCGAGACTCATGTGTGATTAGTTTGAAGTGTGGCAGCCGAACGTTCGAAACCGGAACAAAGCGCTCAGCGGGTTAGGAACACCACTCAACCTCAATTTCGCAACCCGAAACCCCTCCCGAGGCCGACTCCGACTAGAGTTGGACCACTTCGACGATTTCGAGGCCGTAACCGTCCAAGGCAACGACCTTGCGCTGGCTGTTCGACAGCAGGCGGATTTGCTTGAGCCCGAGCTGACTCAAAATCTGCGCGCCCAATCCGTAATCCCGGAAGCTCATCGGCGTGGAGACTTCAGACGAAGTCGCTTGCAACCGCTTCACCAGCAACGCCCCGGCATTCGGCGGCTCCATGTAAAGCACCACCCCGCTGCCAGCAGCCACGATGGCGGCACAGGCTTTTTCCAACGAGTGCGAGCGCTCCAGTCCTTGGGCATGAAACACATCGGTAAGTAAATTCTGGCTGTGCACCCGCACCAAAGTCGGCTCGGGCTCGATGTCACCATGAACCAGCGCTACGTGGTGCCGACCGTCGAGTCGGCTCAGGTAAACGTGGGCCGTAAACTCGCCGTGCTCCGATTTAAACGGCTCCCGGCAAACCTCTTCCACCAATTGCTCACTGCGCGACCGATACTCGATCAGTTGCGCAATAGAGATCATTTTCAGCCCGAATTTTTGCTTAAACTCCACCAGCTGCGGCAACCGCTGCATCGTGCCGTCGTCGTTAACTAATTCGCACAACACCCCGCTCGGGTGCAGGCCGGCCAACACCGCCAAATCCACGGCCGCTTCCGTGTGCCCCGCCCGCTCCAACACTCCTCCCGCGCGTGAACGTAAGGGAAAAACGTGCCCGGGCTGCACAAATTTGTCGGAGGTCGTCTCGTCGCTGCTCAAGAGCTTGATCGTCTTCGCCCGATCATAGGCGCTGATGCCAGTCGTAATGCCCTCCGACGCATCGACCGTGACGGTGAACTCGGTGCGGTGCGACTCCCGGTTACGGGCCACCATCGGACCCAAGCCGAGCCGCGTGAGCTGAGACTCGGTCGTCGGCACGCAGACAATGCCGCTACCGTAGCGAATCATCATATTGACCGTTTCGGGGGTCACTTTGGACGCCGCCATGATCAGATCGCCTTCGTTTTCACGATCTTCGTCGTCGGTCACGATAATGAGTTTACCTTCAGCGATGTCTTGAATCGCTGATTCTACGGAGTCGAACGGGTTTGGCGCGGAGTTATCCATCGGACGGCCAAGGTCGCCAGACCGGCCGCATCTGTCAACGCGCTCGCGAAGTCGAACGCGCGAAATCATTTTACGCCATTGCCAGCGACCTCGCACCCGCTTTCGCTGCCCAATTCGCTCCATGCGCTTCCAGATTCATCACCGCACCCTCTATCGATACGCCGGCGAAGCGTCTGAATCCT
>CAXBOL010000479.1:0-4590 GCA_963977295.1 uncultured Opitutaceae bacterium | reverse complement strand
GGAAAAAGGATTTTTGGGATGGGGTGCAGGGGAAGGGGCTTTGCTCCTTCCCCGCTTCCCCTAGGCGGTGGAGTTAGGCGGCGTGGGATTGAGGGTGGCGGATCGATTCGCGTAGCGGGTCCATGTTGAGATAGCGGTTTGAGTCGATCCAGTCCTCGTGGGTCTCGACTGCGAGGGCACGGACGAGGCGCAGGCAGCAGGCCTCGTCGGTAAAGATGCGCACCACGTGGGTGCGCCGTTTAAGTTCCTGATTTAGGCGCTCGAGCAGGTTGGTTGATTTGAGGTGTTTGTGGTGAGTGCGGGGGAGCCGGTAGAAGGTGAAGGTCTCTTCGATGTTGGCCTCTACCCAGTCGCACAGTTTGCGATGTTTTTGTATCCATCGTTCCAACCACTTGATCAAATCGTGGCGGGCCTCATTCACATCATGGCGATCATACAACCAGCGTAGTTCCTGGAGCACCGTGCGGTCGGCGGTGCGGGGCAGATAGTCGAGCGCATTGCGCAGGAAGTGGACGTAACAGCGTTGCCACAGGGCCGAGGGGAGGACTTCAGCGAGGGCCTTTTTCAAGCCCGCGTGGTCGTCGGTCACCGTCAGATACACTCCGTGTAGTCCCCGGCTCTTTAGCCCCAACAGGAAGTTTTTCCAACTGCTGGTGCTTTCCCGGTCGGCCAGCTCCACGCCCAGGATCTGTCGTCGGCCCTCCCAGTCAACGCCGATCGCCACCAACACCGCTCGGCTGCATATCACGCCCGCTTCGCGCACCCGCTCGTAGCGGGCGTCCAGGATCAGATAGGGATACTCCTCTTCGAGTCGACGACTCATAAACCGACTCAACTCTTCGTCGAGGCTCTTGGTCACACTCGAGACCGTGCTGGCCGAGAACCCGTGCCCGCATAGTTCCTCGGTCACCGCGCGCACTTTGCGCGTGGACACGCCCTGCACATACATCTGGGCCAGAGCCAACAGCAACGCCTTCTCACTTCGCTGATAGCGGGAAAACACCTCCGTGCTAAACAGCCCATCGCGGTCCTGGGGAACCCGCAGTTCCAATGTGCCCACCCGCGTGACCAACCGCCTCCGGTAGTGGCCACTGCGATAGCCTCGACGATCCGTGGTGCGTTCACCTCGACCAGCTCCCAATGCTTCGTCCATCTCCGCTTCGAGCACTTCTTGCACCGTCTTTTCCAGCAACGCTCGTATCGCGTCGTCTCCTTCTAATAGCGCCAGCATTTGCTCGCGCGAATCGATCTTTTCTTTCATGTCCTTGGGCGGACGGATTGTGGTTCTTTTCATCGTGGTTTGGCTTCGTAACCTCCACCTACCACAATCCGTCTTTTTGCTGAACTTTTTGCACACTACCTGTTGCCGCCACGCGCCATGCGGTCTCTGTTTCCGCCGCCATCGCAACGGGGAAACAGAAGGGGGGACTCCGAGCCAGACGGTCAAGTGTGCTGGGAGCGCGCCTTCGAAGGAGCGGAGCGACGATCCAACACGGTGTTGCGCTCGATGATGGGGATCGCGATCAACAACTCGGTGGGCTCGGTGGGGCGGTTGGCGACCAACCCCAGCATGTGGTCCAAGCACTTTTGCACCAGGAGTTCGAACGGCGCTCCGACGGTGGTCAGCGGCGGGTTGAAGAGCTCGGACCAATCGGGGTTTTCCCCCGTCACGATTGAAACGTCAGTTGGAATCTTCTTTTTAAAAACATCCTGAGCGTGGTGCAGCGCTTCGATACCGAGCCGATCCTGACCGGGAAGGTAGAGGCCATCGACGCCGAGTTCGAACATACGACTCATGGCATTTACGAGTTGGCCGTGGGTTTCGATGAGTTCCACGGCCTCGGGTAATAGCACTTTACCGGCGATCTCGTGCGCTTCACGGAACCCACGTAGCCGACTTTGGGTAGAATGAAACGACGCCCGCAACGCGATCATGCCCAGCCGCTGATGACCACGATCCAGCAAGTAGGCTGCGACGGTGCGTCCCTCGGCCTCGTGATCCCAGCCGACGACATGAAACCGGTCGGCCAGGCCAAATCGATTGATCGCGAGTTTGGGGGTGTCGGAGACACGATGCAGTTCTTCGATGACCTCTTCATTCCAGGTCAGAATGAAAATCCCATCGAAGACGCGGCGGGTGAGGTCGGTGAGCTGATCTTCCGTAAACAACGTAAGTCCGACGCCTTGGGCGGAAGTAACCAGGAGGAGGTGGAACGTGATATTGGTCACGTAGCCTCCCTGCGGAAACGTCTTGGGATCGGGAATAACGAGCGCGAACTGGGTGGGACGGGCGACTTGGCGCGAGCGAAAGCCGAGTTTGCGGCTCACTTGGAGGATCCGTTCCCGCGTCTCGGGATTCACCCCGGCGAGGTCATTGAGCGCCCGACTCACCGCGTAAATCGAAACGTCAGCCTCTTTGGCGACATCATGAATCGTGACTTTCGTCGATTTGGGTCGGGCGCGATGAGGAGACTTCGACATGGATTAAGGAGAGGAAAAAGCGCGCGAGGGAGGGGGCGAAGCGAAACGAAGGGGTGAGGACGCTAAAGCCGCGAGAATCTAGGCGTCAAGGAGGCCAAAAATATTTTGCTTGCAACTGCAAAATTTGCAGCCCGTGTTTTTTGACCACCCCTTCCCCGTGCTTCAACCGACCCCGATAGTTTCAGGAACTTCACCCTCCGATGCCGCCGCGTCGGTCCATTGGGCCAGTTTGGCCGGCCTTTTAAGTGCTCCTGAAGTCACGTCTTACAACCGATTGCGCGCTCGGGCGACCTTTGGGCACTACGCCACGAAGCGCGGGGCGCTGAGTCGCTCGCGCCAGAATTCTTGGCAATTGTCGCTCGATGGAACGTGGGACTTCCAGCTGGCACCGACGCCGGCAGACGCATTGGCCCAGGTTGATTTTGGGGGCGATTGGGCCTCTCAGCTAGTGCCGGGGCATTGGGTCCTGCAAGGGCACGGGAATCCCCACTATACCAATACCCAGTTGCCATTTGACGAAGATCCGCCGCAAACCCCCGAAGACAACCCCACGGGGATTTACCGGCGACGGTTTGAATTGCCAGAGTCGTGGACGGGCATGCGGGTGGTGTTGCGCTTCGGCAGCGCCGATTCGGCGCTGTTGTTATTCGTGAACGGTGAATTTGTGGGGCTCAGCAAGGATTCGCGTTTACCGGCTGAGTTTGATCTGACCTCGCGATTGCGATCGGGAGCAAACGAAGTGGTCGCGGTGGTGCCGAAATGGTGCGACGCCACCTTCATCGAAGATCAGGACATGTGGTGGCTGCCCGGGTTGGCGCGTTCCGTGACGCTCTACGCCACGCCGATGGTGTTCATCGGGGATGTCAGAGCGGAGGCGATGGTGAGTGTAACCGGAGCAGGTTCAGGTGGAGGTGGGCTACCAAGCTGAACCCATCGCAGGGTCGGCGGTGGAGGTGCAACTTTACGACGAAGGTGGGCGAGCCGTGTTTCCGCAGCCGTTGTCCGCAGCCGTGGAGTCGAAGAATTTGCGGGTGATCACAAATCGGCATATCGGATTCGTGGAGGCGGCGGTGCCGAAGGCTCGGTTGAAATTGTGGTCGCCCGAGACGCCGCATCTTTACACGGCCGTGGTAACTTTACGTGGTCCGAAAGGGGTGAGTCATACGTCGGTTCGGTTGGGATTTCGACGGATCGAAATTGTGGGTCGGGATCTATTGCTCAATGGTCAGCGGGTCTTGATTACGGGCGTGAATCGCCACGAATTTCATCCGCGCCGAGGGCGCGCTCTGACCGAAGCCGACATGCTGCAGGATGTGAAGTTGATGAAGCGGTATCACTTCAATGCGGTGCGCACCTCCCATTATCCGCCCCACGAGCATTGGTTGGATCTCTGTGATGAATACGGTCTGCTTGTGGTCGATGAAGCCAATATCGAAGCGCATCATCATCACAATGAAGTGTGCCGGGATCCGCGCTATGCGGCGGCATTTGTGGATCGGGTTTCCCGCATGGTGTTGCGTGACAAAAATCACCCTGCGGTGATCTGGTGGTCGATGGGCAACGAGTCTGGGCACGGTCCCAATCACGATGCGGCGGCCGGGTGGGTGCGTCACTACGACCCGACGCGACCGTTGTTTTACGAAGGGGCCATTTCGGTGCGTCAAAGCCGTTCGACCTTTGCACATGGCGCCCTCACGACCGACGTGATTTGTCCGATGTATACGTCGATCGAAGACCTGCGCCGTTGGGCGGATTACGTCGGGCGCGAAGAGATTTCCGGCAAACCCTGGACCGGAGAACGCGTGTTGCGTGACGTCGAGGCGCTTAATCCCGACCTTACGTCGCCTTTGCCGCGGTCGCCTTTGCCACAGGTGCCCGATCCTCGCAGTCGGCCGGTGATTTTATGCGAGTATTCCCATGCGATGGGCAACAGCAACGGCTCGTTAAGCGACTACTTCGAGCTGTTTCGCACCGTGCCGGGCATGCAGGGAGGATTCATTTGGGAGTGGTGTGATCACGGGCTATGGCAGACCCTGCCGGACGGCACAGAACGACTGGCGTATGGCGGTGATTTTGGGGATCAGCCGAACGATGCGAACTTCTGTTGCG
>CAXBOL010000478.1:0-4592 GCA_963977295.1 uncultured Opitutaceae bacterium | reverse complement strand
AGCGTATGCCACGTTCAATATGGGGGTCGGTTTCGCGGCGTATGTGGATCCTCAGGACGCGGACGCGACCCTGCAGGCCGCATTGGATTCCGGATACGACGCCTGGATCGCTGGCACCGTGCGCAAACAGGGTGACCGCAAAGCGGTGGTCGTGCCGTCACTGGGCCTGACTTTTGAAGGTGATACTTTGCAGGTGCGTTGAGGCAACGGGGGCAGGCTATACGCCCGACATCGTGCAGGGTCGCTCAAGTGATACCGATCGCTCGATTAGATTGGATTAATTTTAACGCAAAGTCTCAAAGCCGGTAAGAACGCAAAGTTTGTCAGTCAAATTTCTCGCCGCCTTGCCTGGCCTAATCCGGGTGACAGTCCAAATCCAAACGGTGATTGGGATCAGAGGAGAGGTTGTCCAAAATCGGGATACAGATCCTTGAACGGGAGCCAGCGGTCATGGCGTTCCCCCGGGGCGTTGCGGCGGGTAATGTGGCGGGTGGTCTGCCACTGTTTGAGGGCGGACTCTATCGATAAGTGCGCATTGAAATTCCGTCGGCCAATTCGATATGCGCAGCGCCTCTTCTGGTCGTTGGATGATGGGGAAACGATCAAGCGGTTTTCTTCCAATTGGGCCGCCATGATTTCAATTGTAGTGCGGGTCGTTCGATGAATTTCCAGCTGAGCATCGCCAGGATCAATGCCACCACAAACGTGATCAGCGAGAACACCCACGGGGTGGTGGTCGCTAGGTTGAGGTGGACGAACGTCTGCTGAACAGGGTAATGGAAAATATAGAGACCATATGAATAGTCGCCCCCAACTTGCTTTTCCCACCAATCGAACGGTAATGCGTATGCGAGGAAGTGAAGAAGCGGTGGAATAGTCACAGCGAATCCGATCCACCAAAAATCAGTGTAAAGGGAAGCGAGACAAATGGCGCCGAGTCCGAGCAATGCGATTGGACGGTTGATGCGCCGTTGCGTCTCGGTCGAAAAGCTCGCCCAAACCATTCCTCCTATGGCGATTAGAATCATTTTTTTCCCGGACGACGTAAAAAACCACAATTTGGACGGCTCCAGGTGCATCGCATCTCTGGCACCAATAGCGCAGCAGATGAGGAATCCTATCCAACTAACCATCTTAAATCGTGTTAATCCGCCAAGCAGTCCGATCAGGGCAATTAAGGCGTAGCCTGCTATCTCATAGCGGAGAGTCCACATAGATCCGTTGGTGAAATCGGTGACTGAATTTCCCACAAAGTGTCCGGTGAATCGAGGGACGGAATTTGGGACGGCAAGGTTGCTCGCCAGATAAACGACGGAAGTTTTTAGGTAGTCCGAACCGAGCGCGAGGTTCGCTACTGAAAGTGACGATGTCAGTGGAATGAGAATCCCCACCGTGACTAGCAGCGAGCAAATGAGTGCGGGGTATATTCTAAGTATCCGGTGCCAAGAGTAAATTCGGATGTCTCCGGTTCGGGCGTAACTGGGGGTTACCAGCATTCCACTCAGTGCGAAAAATGTCGCTACGGCAAGTGAGCCGAGGTCGAGTTGGCTCAATCCAATCATTTGAAATGGATCCCATTTCGACGCACCGACGAGATAATAACTGTGAGTGTAGACCACCGCAGTCGCTAAAACGAAGCGAATGAGACCGTAGGAATTAGTTCTGGATGTCACAGTGTGGGCGGAGAATTACCTGGAAATGGATGGAGTTTTCCGCAGTGCCAAGGTTGACGGAAACAGAGTGATCGAAGTTGGATTCAGTTTCTGTTGGATGGCGGTGCAGTCGGAAGAATCCACGTTTAATCGTCATTAGTCATCTGAATTATGGAGTCCTCATTCTTGGCTTCGCACGATTGGTCTTTTTTCAGGCACTTAGGTTCGAATACGACTTCGTCAATGATCCCGTTTGATTCGAGCTGTAGTTTTGGCTGTTGGTAAGAATGCGAGGAATCATCCTCGCCGCATTTCTAGTCAGCGAACAGGGACCAAAGAGGTAAGGGTTAGACGCTCGGAGGTGGTGGAATTGAGCTAGTGGAAATCGGGATACAGTTCCTTGAACGGGAGCCAGCGGTCGTTGGTTTCCCCGGCGTCGTTGCTGCGGGCAATGTTCAGGGAGGTCTGCAACTGTTTGAGGGCGGACTCGAAACGACTTTTGGAGCAGGCGTATCGATCCGTTGCGATGGCGCGAACTTCTGCAGTGGTGGCGGGATCCAGCCGGATGATTTCGTAGACCTTTTGGGAGAGGTCACTGCAGGCGGTCAGCGGCTGATGGCAGCGGGGATAGTGCGTGTTGCGGAGATAGTTCATCGACATCAAGACCGCGAGGCCTCCGGGTATCTTGCCGTAAAAAATCTCATCGGGATAGGTCTCGGGAAGTTCGTTTTTCCACGCCCAGATCGCCTCCACGCGAGCCCCCCATTTGGTTTTGCCACCCCCTTTGGCCGGAAGGCCGACAACGTCCCAGAGCGCGGGGATTTTCGCGTCCTTGCTGCTAAAAAGGGTGCAGATTCCGACTGCTTGCACGTAATCGTAGGCGTTTTCTAAATGATAAATTTTCATGAGGATGATCGCCGACTTTAACTGATTAAATCTCGATCTTACGGGCTTCCAATAATTAAGGGGACTCGGAGCAGCAAAGCAGGAGGATGATGGACGGTTGCATTAGGGGGAATACCCTAGTTTCGCCTTGTGGAATAGGGAGGATTAATTGGTGGTATTAGCTTCGCCGAATCCCAACCAGAAGGATTCGGCGAATACAGATTCCGATTTTTGAGCAGCGTTCGTAACGCACGGCCCGGTGATAAGACGTGCGTTGCGGCGCTGCTCGACTTCGGGAGCGGGAATGTTCGCGCAGTCGGTCTGTTTGGTCGGTGAGTCGAGTTATCATCCGATAATCAGAGCTCTAGTTTTCGATGAAGGACTCGGCCGGAGTGAAGGGGTTTTCCGACAGCAGTTCCTCGACGGTGTAGAAACCCTCTTTGTCTTTAATCTGGGCACGCACTTTAGCCACGGTCTCCGGTTGCACGGCGCCCGAAAAAGCCCAGAAAAAGGCGGAGCGGACATAGGTTAGCACGGCGGCGATTTCCCGGTCGTTGTAGATCTGTTCAAATGGGGTCATGGGCGGCACGCCTTGTGCAGGGTCGTAAGTCTTCCCGGCCACTTCGATGGGGCCATAGAGGCCTTTGAGCACGATTTTGATGAGGCGCTCTTCTTCGCCGAGCACCCATTGGTTGAAAGGGCCCTGCTGCTCGGTGCGAAGGGGAGGGTAGATCCCGGCGAGTCCTTCGCCGTTGGGCTGATGACAGGTCACGCAGGAGGCGTCGCGATGATAGACGTCTTTGCCGAGCTCAAAGAGTTTCATATTTTCCGCACTTAGGTTGAGCAGGGGAACCTCCTGGGCGGTTTCAGGCGTCGCAAAGCGATAAGCGCCGGCCATGAATTGCGCGGCCAAAGAGTCGGGGGCGGGTTTTAGGGCAGCGATCTCGGGTCCCAGCATTTTGAATACGGCTTCAACGCCTTGCGCCATGTCGGCGTCGACCGGTTCCTCAAGGGCGGTGAGAAAGATGCGGGCGCCGTCGGTCTTGTCGGCCAACCATGTCGCCAAGGCAATGGCTTCGGTGCGCACGCGGGGGTGGACGTCTTGTGCGGCGCGCAATGTCGCGGCGACGACGCGCGGATAGGGCAGTTCGAATCGACCGTGACGCAAGACCCGCACGGCGGCGGACCGGACCCGGGGATCAGCATGGGTGAGGGCACGTTCCAGCAGGGCGTTGTCGGGAGCACCGTTTCCGGCGGTCACCCACAGCGCTTCCAATAATTTCTCCGGTGCGACTGTATCAACGCCATCCGTTTCGGCCACCCAGGCGCTGACCGCCGCGCGCACTTCGGTCGCGGGATGCGACCACAACTCGCGCCGTGCGCGGGTGCGGGCTTCCTGTTCGGGCAACGTGAGGCAGGGCAATAAGGAGTCGATGGAGGCACCCGCGATGTTCGGCGGGGAGACCAATGGATTCCGCGTCGACGTGATGCGGAAAATACGGCCATGGGTGTGGTCTCGATTGGGATCGCGGGCGGAGTGCTGCATGTGACCGACCAAGGCATTGTGCCAGTCGACGACGTAGAGAGAGCCATCGGGGGCAAATTCGAGATCGACGGGACGAAAATTGGGATCAGTCGAAGACAGCAGATCCTGACGAAGTTCGCCGGTGAAACCCGAACCGTTGTCCTCGACGATGTGTTGTTTGATGCCGAGGAATCCGATGCAGTTGGCGACGAGGAAGTCGCCGGTTTGCGCGGCGGGGAAGTGGCGACCCGAAACGAAGACTGCACCGCTGGTGGGGCGCACGGTTTGGGTGGTAAATTGCCGGGAGTTCGACTTGGGGTGCTCTTCACCCAGCGGGAGTTGCGAGGATCGAGGGGTCGTCCAGTAGTTTTGGCCGTCGGAGGCGTCGGCGAGGAACGTTTGGCCCCACTCGTCGAACGCGATGCCCCACGGATTCCAGAAGACGGCTTGATCGAACTTCTCAAGGCGCCAGGTGCGGGGTTCGTAGCGCCAAATGTGGGCATCGACACCTCGCTGCGTGCCGTAAGGGG
>CAXBOL010000477.1:0-4598 GCA_963977295.1 uncultured Opitutaceae bacterium | reverse complement strand
CAAAACTTTTGAGAGCGAGGTCACAGGAGCGCGATACGCGGGCTTAGATCGTGCTATGCTTGTCCAGGTACTCGAAGCCGCCAAAAGCGCGGGGATCACCCCCAGCAATGAGGCTGAAGAGCGATTTTTCCACTACGCAGGTGTGGAATTTTGAACGACAAAAAGGGGCCGAAGCCCCTTGCTTACAGTACCCCAGCGTCGCGGAAACTGTAGTGTCCCAGGCCCACTGGATCGCTATCCGCTTGGCCCACAATTACGTGGTCCAGCAAGTCGATGTCGAGAGTTCGTGCAGCCTCGCGCAAGGTACGCGTAACCCGAATGTCAGCAGCTGATGGAGCCGGATCGCCTGATGGGTGGTTGTGCGCTACGATGATCGCAGATGCACTGGCAAGGATCGCAGGTTTGAAAACTTCCCGAGGGTGTACAAGTGTCGAACCCACGGTTCCCAGGGTTACCATGGTGTAGCCCATCGCCCTGTTTTTGCGATTCAGGAAAATCACGTAGAAACCCTCTTGGAGGGGATGTTGATTGATAGCAGATTGCAGGTACGTAGGTACCAATCCCGGTTGATCAAGCATAGCAAGCTGACCATCGCTAACAAGGTTGTAAACCAATTTGGCTTCAAATATACGCATATAAGGTGCTCATCCAATCCAGCGTAGCGTTCCAACAACGTGTTGGAGTATCGCCGGCTAATCGGCAGAGCGTCCCCTCTGCATACGCGTAAAATCAAAGCGTTGGACGAAGCACCGAGGAAGTGTCTGTAAGACCAACAAGGGGGAAGCGTAGTGTTTTCGCGTGGTGGAGACCGCAGGTACTACCTTGATAGTGTATATACTAGGGACTCTCGGTCGTGGCAGATCTAGAAAAAATACCCGAAGGGAATTAAATGACTTGGCGTCTGTGGCACGTAATGCAGATAGTACGTGTGCGCGTAGTGCACGCATGCTAGCGTAATGCAGTGACACTGTCGCCCTGCCTTGTGGACGTGAGCAATGGACGTGCTGTCTACAGTACGTTTTTTGTGAACGCCCGATTATATATGCTACAGTAGCACTCTAAATTGAGAATCAAAACCTCCCCATCGTAGTATTAGATTTACTCCACACACAACCTGCCTTGTGAAGAATCAAACCATTAATAGTGTACGACAGAAATACATACATCAATAATTCTAAGATAACTCCTATGGCGTCGCATGAGGATTAACGAAATTCTAGCTACTCAATAATATATCCAGTGGGTATCAAATTTCGAGGCCACAGCAAGATTCCATCTACACCCAGCTATCAAAAACCTTAAAAGAGTGCACTTTCTGACGAAGCTTAAGGAATACAAGTCAAGCGCAAATGAGGTTCCACCACAACAAGGCTTTTCAACGATGATGCGTGAGACAGCTACAAGAGCAAAAGAAATGGCAAACGATTGCTGATAAGGATCTTTACGTGAAAGGATTACTTGTTTTGCGTTTGGACGAGTCGGAAATTCAGGTCCGCCCTCGATCTTTTTGTTAAACTTCCGATTACGATCAGCTTCAAACACCTATCTGCCCCAAAGAATGCACCCATGAGCATTCAATTTTCGCCTGAACTAATCGGCCAAATCACAAACCAGCGAGAGCGCTTGTTCCTAGCGATTGGGCCCACTGGGTCAGGCAAGACCGCTTGGCTTCGGGAGGTCGCGAAATTTCACTCGCTCAAATTCTTGTCCATCGGCGATCCTCTCGCACGGGCGCTCGGAGAGCTGAGTCCACGCCAGCGTCCGCTTTCACTGGCTCGAGAACTAGATGCGCTTTTGCCTCAGACGAAAGTTGGGGTGTGCCTCGATAATACCGACCTGCTTTTCTTGCCCGAATTGAAGTGTGATCCGGTTCGATTGGTCGCTCACTTGAGCCAAAATCGTCTCGTGCTGGCCTCGTTTACCGGGACTTTCGACGGCAAGCGTTTCGTCCGCGCATATCCCGATCACCCTGAATATCTTTCCACCGAGCTTTCCGGCGTTACCGTCGCCTCTTTCGAATTTGGCCAGCCCACCTTTTTGCAGACCTAAATGAACTATCAGGATCTTGTTCAGTTTCACCCTATTGAATCGGTCATTCAGCTGCGCGACGCCGATCAGAGCGCCGCGGCCAAGAGCCTCGTCTCGACCTATGTTATTTCCGAGCAGATGGCGCAGCGGCTCAACGAGCTGATCTTCCCCCAGCTCCAATACGACAAGCATAACGACAACAAAGGTCTGCTCATCGTGGGCAACTACGGCACGGGTAAGTCCCATTTGATGTCCGTCGTTTCCGCCGTCGCGGAAGACGCCTCGCTCTGCGATCTTTTCGCCAATCCGCTGGTCCGGGTCGCGGCCGGCACCATCGCAGGTCGTTTCAAAGTGAAACGCATCGAAATCGGTGCAGTCACCATGGGGCTGCGCGACATCCTCTGCGGGCATCTTGAAGACGCGATGGAAGAATGGGGATGCCCTTTCACCTTCCCCGCCGCCGATAAAGTTCGTGAGAACAAGACCGCCGTCGAGGACATGATGGCAGCGTTTGCCCTGAAGTATCCCGATCAGGGCCTGCTCCTCGTGGTGGACGAGCTTCTCGACTACTTGCGCTCCCGCAAGGACCAGGAACTCATCTTGGATCTGGGGTTCCTCCGTGAATTGGGAGAAGTCTGCAAAGATCTCAAATTCCGCATCATTGCCGGCGTGCAGGAAGCCATCTTCGACAGCCAGCGATTCGCTCACGTTGCCGACACCCTCGGGCGCGTCAAAGACCGCTTTCAGCAAGTCAAAATCGTCACCACCGACGTCAAATACGTCGTATCCAACCGTCTCCTTCAAAAGACCCCTCAACAACTCGCCGAGGTGCGCGCTTACCTCGAGCCTTTCGCCAAATTCTATGGCGATATGACGGAGCGCATGGATGAGTTCTGCGCGCTTTTCCCGATCCATCCTGACTACGTCGATACTTTCCAACGTATTCCCATCGTCGAAAAGCGCGGCGTCCTCCAAATCATTTCGCAAGCCATCAAAACCCTTGTCGGACAGGGGGTCCCGGCCGACCGTCCGGGCATCCTCGCTTACGACAGTTACTGGGAGGCGATCATCGACAACGCGGCCCTTCGCGCCAACCCCGACGTTAAGGCCATCATGGAGTGTAGCGGCACCCTGGAGGCCAAGGTGAAGAGTGCGCTGCCAAAGAAGACCTACCGCCCCATGGCCGAGCGCGTCATCCGCGGTTTATCCGTCCATCGGCTCACGACGGGTGACATCCATGCTCCCATTGGTCTCACCCCGGAGGAGATGCGAGACCACCTCTGTCTTTATCATCCCGGCGCGGCCGATCTCGGCGGCGATCCGGCTGAGGACCTTCTCACCGTCGTCGAAAACGTCCTTCGTGAGATCCATAAAACCGTCAGCGGGCAGTTCCTCACGTCGTTGCCCGACAACCGCCAGTGGTTTTTGGATCTGAGGAAAACCGACGACTACGACGCTCTTATCGAGAAGCGGGCAGACTCGCTGGATAATAGCACCCTTGACCGCTTTTACTACGACGCCCTTCGCCAGGTATTGGAGTGCGCCGATGTCCCCACGCAATTCACCGGCTACCAAATCTGGCAACACGAACTAGAGTGGCGCGAACACAAAGCGGGTCGCCTCGGCTACCTCTTCTTTGGTGCGCCCAATGAGCGATCCACCGCCGTCCCCGCTCGCGAGTTCTACCTCTACTTCATCCAGCCTTTCGACCCGCCTAAATTTTCGGACGAGAAGCGCGGCGACGAAGTATTCTTCCGCCTCGACGACAAGCAGGAAGAGTTCATTCAGGCCCTTCGGCTCTACTCCGGCGCTCTCGAACTCGCCGCCATCTCCTCCGGCGTAAAAAAACAAATCTACGATAAGAAGGCATCCGATTATCTGGTTCGTCTCACCAAGTGGCTGCGCGAACACCTGCTTTCTGCCGTATCGGTTACCTATCAAGGCTCGAAGAAAAACATCCCCAACTGGCTGAAAGGCAGCGGCGGCACCGGTTCCTCGAATATCCGCGATACCGTCAATCTCGTGGGTTCCACTTGTCTTAGCGGACAATTCCACAACGTCGCTCCCGACTACCCTGTCTTTTCGACGCTCATCACTTACGGCACCAACGCCAATGCTTATCAGGCCGCGCAAGAGGCCCTCCGTGGTCTCAGCCAGCCCAACCGCTCCAAGCAGGCCAATGCGGTGCTCGATGCCCTCGGCTTGCTTGATGGAGATCGCATTACCTCCGCCGGTTCTCCCTCCGCCAAGTTCATCTTGGATAAGCTCGACGCCAAGGGCCAGGGGCAGGTCCTCAATCGCTCCGAGATCATAACCACGGTTGAGCATGGCGTCGATTACATGGCACCCGACAGCTTCCGCCTGGAGCCGTGCTGGGTTGCCGTCATTGCTGCGGCGCTCGTCTACGACGGGCTCACCGTGCTATCGATTCCGGGAGTAAAGTTCGACGCGACCAGTCTCACCGGACTCGCCACCACGCCGCTCAACGATCTCACCACGTTCAAGCACTTGGAAAAACCCAAGGACTGGAACGTCGTCGGGCTGCGTGCGCTTTTCGAGTTGCTCGGGCT
>CAXBOL010000476.1:0-4604 GCA_963977295.1 uncultured Opitutaceae bacterium | reverse complement strand
CCCTTGGTCCTCGATCTCCCAAACCCGGAAATTCCGATAACGGAAATGCGTCCACTGCATCTGGCGGAACCCGATCTTGCCGGCCTCGTGATGCGGGCGCGGCTCGTTGCTTTCGGTGTCGGTCCAATCGATGACCCTACGACCGTCGACAAAAAATTGGATATGCGCTCCGTCTTTAACCAACCGCAATTGATGGATCGCCGTGGAATACGCCGGGATGCCGTCCTCTCCCTCCTGCACCAAGTTAAAGCCATTGTTTTTCCGTAAGTGGGCCTTCCCTCGATCAGGGCGATCGGGAGCGTTGGCGTAGTAGGAAATGTGGTAGGACCCCACCTCCCCTTTAGTGTAGTCTCTAAACGTGCCATCACGCTTCGGAAGTGGCGGATCGAACAGGTCTCTGCCATCCATGGCCTTGGCCGCGAAAAACAAAATGCAAAGCCCGGCATCGGTCTCGAGATTTTGCGCCTCCCATTCGGCGATAAACCGGTCTGAGAAATCCTCCGGACACCAAAGCACATGATGATACTGCTCATCCGGCGCATACATCTCCATCCAACCGTCGCGAAATTCCGTGACGCCCGGTCCTTCCATTACCCACCCAGCAATGTCGCCCGGTTGAGCCAGGTTATTTTGATAAACGAGATCACCGCGCACCGGCGCGTGCTGAGATTGTGCGGCGAACACCCCCACGCAGGAGGAAACAATGATAAAGACGATTTTCCGGAACATGAAAGACAAGGTTACCTTGAATTGGCCGCGATGGGATGGCGGGACACCACGGTATTCATTTATTAGTTACGTCGGTCATTTGACCGGCTAAAGAGCGGGTCCGCCCGGGGATGTGACCGTTGGACGGAGCCCTAAACTAAGCAGAAAAAAGCCCCCGCATCAAAAGATCGGGGGCTTTACCAAACGAGCGGTTAGAACGAACCGCGGATACCGAACACGTAACGACGACCGTAGGTCGAATAGGACGTCGTGTAGAGTCCCGGCGTGCTCCCGATGTAGCGTTCATCACTCGGCGTATCGGTCAGATTATTACCTTCGAAGAACAAGCGAGTATCCCGGTCAGCAAAGAGCTTGTATTGCACCGAGAGATTTACGTTTTCCTGTTCCCGATCGAAGGTGATCGCAGAGATCGCCGCCGTGGAAGGTGTGCGCTGGAGTCTCGAGATGAAGTTGTAAGAGAGGCGAACATTGATCCGATTACTCTCATAGATCAGCTGCATATTATAGATGTCCTTGGCCTGATTGGTCAGACTGTCGGTGTAGGTCTCGCCGATCTTAACGAACTGCCCCAAGGCCAACTGATCTTGATCGAAGATGGGGTCAGTTTGGTCACCCGTGATATGGGCGTAATTGGGCACCAAACTGAATCCGCGTAAGAAGTCCAAGCTAGGCAACAGATCCCGAAAATTGAAGTAACCACTGACTTCGACACCCTTGATATTCCTAGTGGACGCGTTGGACCAGAAGTTCGTGTTGGCGATCACCATCTCGGTGCCGAGACCAGGATTTTCTGGATCAATCAGCATCTCAACTTCCCGACGATAGACATCTTCCTGCAGAAAATCATCCAAACTCTTTTGGAAATATGTCACCGAGACCATGTTCCGTTGACTCGGACCAAAGTAGTATTCCCAAGCGACATCGAAATTCTCTGCGGTTTGTTCCACCAGACCGGGATTACCCAGGTCGAACTCCTCGTCCCGATTGGTCAGATTGAGCACCCCAGCGGCCTGCAATTGACGGTTGGCTTCACCCAAATCAAAGGGGACCAGCTCGCGATAATCTGGCCGCGTCAACGTGTTGGTGTAGGCGGCGCGGAACACATGGCCCGATTCACCCGCACGATAGGTCAACACCGCGCTCGGCAGGAAATTATCATAATCATTGGTCCGATTAATATCGTCGACGATATCACCAAAGGAAAACGTGCCGTCCGCTCCGACAAAGCCCAAGTCCGAGACCCCGGCTTGCACGATCGAGTTCAGGATGCCCTGTTCGTCCGCATTCAGATATGGGATATTGGTGCCATCGACCTGAAAATTTGACGGCTTCCACGTCGTGTTCAACTTGGTCTTCTCCATACGCAAGCCCGTGACCAAGGTCCAATCATTCCGGCGAAACGTGCCCTGCAAGTAAGCGGCGAGAACGTCCTCTTTCAACACGGCGGTATCGGCCGCATCACGTAAATCCGAGCGAGCGAATTCCCAGTTGGTGGGATCTTCCCGGTAGGTTTCAAAGAAATGGGCGTAAGCCGGATCGGCGGTGATGAAGGGTCCGGCAATGTCGGCGTATTTGCCGTCCCACAACGTGAAGTTGCCATCCTTGGGATCGGCAAACAAGCCAGCGGGATAGACTCGGCGAGCTCCTTGCTTGGGGGTGAAAAACAATTGCGTCGTTACATTATCTCGCGTGGCACTACGAAAGCGAACCCCGGTCTTGAGCGTGGCGACATTGTTGAGTTCCTTTTCGAAATCGACCGAGGCCAGCAGGACATCCTCCGTCACATTCTCATAGCCGAATCGCGGTGACGTGTCGTTGTAGGTGCGATTGGCATCATCGAATACGTTCACTTTGCCATTGGAGGGGACGTGCCCCCGGTTGGCGGTAACTTCAAATACGGTGAATTCAGGCAAAGGGGTGGTGCCAAACCAACTCGCCCGCAAACGATCACCCGCTCGGCCATCACCAAATCGCTCTTGGAATCGATATTGCCGTTGGTAATCCCCGCCTTCATCAGAGGAGAACAAGAGGCGATACTCCAGCAGGCCCCCGTCCAGCTCGGTTTCGCCGCCAAAGTCCAAGGTGTAGGTTTCCGCCTCGATGTTGCGACCGGTAATAATGCGATCAATCCGGCCGTCCTGACTGGCTTCAAAGTTAGGCGTGACGATAAGGTTGCCGCTTCCATCTACTGCTCGAACGAACCGATCTCCGCGGCTCCCCAAGACGGGGTCATTGTCATTTTCGACCCATGAACCCAAAGGTTGGCCACTATCGTCCATAAACCACCAGTTGCTGCCAAAGGCGCTGCCGAGGCGATCAACCCGAAAGGCAAAGCTATCCCGGTTATCGTTTTCTTTCTGATACCAAGGACGGAAATAGAGCAGGGTGTTGTCCGACAGCTTGTAGTCAAAACTCGCATTGAACGTGAGTTCATCGCGCTTGGTGCGGGTCTCATTGGGATCGAAACGGTCCCAGATGGGAATCGAGGCGTTGGGATTAGCCTCCAAAATGGTTTGTTCGGCAAACCCGGGAAAGCCCGAAAAGTCGCCCGCATCCTCGGCGAAACGATTTTGAGTGCCCCAATCCACCAACTCTTCATCGACGTAGTTCAAGTTGAACAACATGCCGAAATTGTCTTCACCGCCAAAAATACTGGCGACATTGGCGTGGATGAGGTTGGCCCCCCATCCGCCCAAATTGCCTTGATCGCGGTTGCGCATCTCAAATTTGTAACGCGTGATCGTCCGACCGATATCGAAGGCATTGGCGGTTTCCACGTTGACCGAACCGCCGATGGAGTCAGCCGGATGTTCGGCCGTGATGCTCTTGATGATTTCAACTCCCGAAACCATTTCGGAAGGAATCTTGGTCACATCATAATTTCGTGAGCTCAATCGAGCATTGGCTTGGGACGCGCCATTGATGCGAATCGTGTTATACTGCCCTTCGGCGCCGCGAATCGTCACGCTACCTTCGGCATTACCTTGGCCGCCGATGACATTCACTCCGGCGAGACGCGAGAGGGCTTCGCCGAGGTCATCATCAGGCAATGCGCCCAACGCATCGGAGCCTAGGTAGCTGCCAATGATGTTTGATTGCTTTTGCTGTTCGACCGACGCGGCCTGGGCCGCCCCGTAGATTTCGAACGCTTCCATCGTAACGACGTCGTCGTTGTTGCTATTTTGCTGGGCCAGGGCTGGCGAAGCACTGAAACTCAGTGCAGCGGCAAGCCCACCGGCGAGGCTACTAAACAGTCCTTTTTTGGGGGTCATTTCTGGAGTGGTGTTTGATGTTGGGGTTGGGGATTCAGGCTCGCGGGCGGTCACCACCTCTTCAGCAGCTCGGATCACAGCGAAGGCGCCGGTTTTCCGGTCCTCCACAATTTGTAGCGGGGTCCCCGCCAACAGCGTTTCCAGTGCTTCCAAAGGGGTGAACGTCCCTACCACCGCATTCGTCCGCACCCCGGTGGCGATTTTGGCGGTGAACATAACGTCCACCGCTCCTTGGCGAGCCAACCGGGGTAAGGTCGAGGCTGCGGGGCCTGACTTCACATTGAACACCTGTTTTTCCACAGGATCCGATTCCATCCCTACCAACCGCGCCGGAACCATGCTCAATATGAGCATCAAACATAGGCAAAAAATGCCCATGCCAATCGGCGTGGAGGGGGTAGAGAGATTCATTCGAAGCCATGGAGCGACAGATTATCTGCTCCAGAGACGATCAAGATGAGGGATCGGGTGAAAATAGAAACGAAAAATCGGCGGATTTTGGTTTCTACGTTCGTGATACCAACGTCCGTTGAGAAACAGACTTTAGAGCAACGTGTTCTGAGGTAGGGCGTGACCGCTGGGCGCGCCGCAGGCTGATGGTCG
>CAXBOL010000475.1:0-4609 GCA_963977295.1 uncultured Opitutaceae bacterium | reverse complement strand
TATTAGCTGACGGGAACCACTCCGACGCGTCACTCGCAATCGAACGTTCAACGCCCGGGCAACGAAACCGCACGTAATCGCGGCGACTACTCCCGACCTTCGGTCACCACCGTGCCCGCGCTCACCGTCGTGCCGGCCAAGTTGCGCACCATAACTCGATAATGGCCCGGCGCAGTGACCATGAGCGAGGCATCCGTGGCCTGCGGGATTTCAAAGTCTCCCTGCAACCATTGATACTCCAAGGGCCCCGTGCCGGTCGCCGCCACCGTCAGGGCCAACGGCACGCCCGCTCGCAGCACGGCAGTCTCGACCGGAGCCCCGGTGATCACCGGCCCCTCGGCATCTCGAATGCCAAAATTTATTTTGTGGGGAGCCACCGTCACATTCGTCACCTCGTCAGCCGCCGTGCGGCCCCGCAGATCTGATACCGATGCAATGAGGGTCAGTTTTTCGTCAGCCGCCATATCGGCCGGCGGTGACCAGAAGATCCGGTAGGGCGCCGTATCATCGGTGCCGAGGTATTCGGTCTGGCCCGGACGCGACGCACGTTGCAGGGCGAAGGTGACTTCCGCGTATCCAGCCGCCCCCGACACTTCGGCCTGCAGAGCATGGCTGCTCGGAAAATTCAAACCATCCACCTCCTTGGCCGTGAACTTCAAAACCGCGTCTGACCCGGGATTCACCAGCGCAATAGACAATGGGTCTGATGATGCCGCCAACGGGACCGAGGCCCGCCACAGAGCAAACTGCATCGGCGCGACGCTGACGCCCATCGTGCCGTCCGCGGCCACCGTCTGGGCAGCGACACCCGTGGATGCGTCGGACGAGAACAACAATTCCAGCTTCCCGCCGATCGGCTGACTCGTGGGCACACGCCCCTGCAGCGCATCAACGCGGGACCGATTGAACACCGCCACGTATTCCACCTGCTCTCCGCGCTCGATCCGGGAAAACGCCAACAGACCGGGCTCCGCCGTCGACCGGGGAATCATCGCCCCGGTGCGCAGCGCAACATGCTCCGCCCGCAGCGCTCCCAATTGGGCAAAGAGTTGATAAAACGGATGCGTCGTATCGAATTTATCGTCCGCTCCCGTGCGCGAAGTGGCCAGCAGCGGTGCGTCACGAAAAGCCGGCGCCTGCGAGGCGAACAACGTCTCCCGCGCCTGCATGTCGTTACCGCCCCGACCGATCATCCCCTGCTCATCGCCGTAGTAGAGCACCGGTTGGCCCCGGGCGAAAAACAGCAACCCGTGCCCCAGTTTCGAAAGCGCCGCGATCGTTTCGGGCGACGCTCCCGGGTTATCCTGCTGCAGAAAGTAAGCAAAACGACCCGCATCATGGTTGCCCAAGAACGTCGTGGTCGTGTGCACGTTGCTGTCGTGATCGATGTAATAATCATCTCCCGCAAAAAAGTCGGCGAGGTCCGCGCTGGTGCCGCCTTGCGAGACAAAACGCCGCGCGGCGGCAAAGAAACCGAAGTCGAGCGTCGTATCGATCGGCATGGTGCCGGTGGAAAACTCGCTCAACACCGCTGGATCTCCCGCATCGTTGTAGACTTCGGCGAACTGCACAAAGTCCGGCCGACCCAAGGATCGAGCGTGCGCCCGGATCGCCGGACTAAACGCCTGCCAGAACGCGGCGTTCACATGCCGCACGGTATCGATACGGTATCCGTCGATTCCATACTCCTCCAGCCAGTGCTCGAAAATTTCGATGAAACCCCGCACGGCCCGCGGATCTTCAGTAAACACGTCGTCGAGTCCGACGAAGTCTCCATGCACGGAGTCCTCACCGACGAAAGTGGTGTTGCCCCGATTATGATAGAGCGTCACGTCATTCAACCAAGCGGGGTTTTTCACGTGTTCCTCCCCGGCAGGAATCCAAGGCTGGTAAGGAAAACTGCGCGCCGCGTCCAGCTTCGGAAATGCGCTCGCGTCACTCAGACCATTGTAGGCCAACTCCCGCGCATCGAAGACCCGGCCCCCTGCGTCCCGATAAGGCGCTTCAGAGATCGGACGATAGGAGTAGTCTCCCTGTAGTTGAATCACATCGGCCGTGTGGTTCACGATGATGTCCATGTAAACCCGCATGCCGCGGGCGTGAGCTTCACGGATGAACGTGCGATATTCTTCGTTGGTGCCCAGATGTGGATCAATCTGGAGGAAGTCGGTGATCCAATACCCGTGATAGCCGGCGGTGCCTTGCTGCACCGGCTTGTTCTTAAACGGTGGCGTCACCCAGACCGACGTCACGCCCAATCCCTGCAGGTAGTCTAATTTCGCCGTCATGCCCACGAAGTCCCCCCCATGATAATGCGAAACACGGGTCGGATCGAACCCATGGACATCGGCGCCGCCCGTCAGCCCTCCCCGGTCATTGGCCTTCGAGCCATTGGCAAAACGGTCGGTCAGCACAAAGTAAAATGTCTGGCCAGTGCCCGGATGCGTGAAGCGAGGCACCACGATCGGATCCACCGCGCTCGCAGAAAGGGCTGTGAAAGCCAAGGCACCGATGAGTCCACTCCGCAAAATTCGAGGGGTAATTTTCATGATAAGATTCCCAATCTACACCCCGTGACCCCCGCTGGGCAACCCGGCCAACCCGCACAATTCCTGCTTCGCGGGGAGAAAACTTAAGCTCGGCCCCTTCCCCATTCGCCCCTTATCACCTTCAGATGCCTCTCCAAACCGCCGCGTTTACCGACGAAGAATTTGCCCAGTGGCGCGACCGCAGCATCGCTACCTACGCCGCGGAAAAGATCGCCGTCGGCACTTGGTCTGCAGACCAAGCCGTAGAGTGCTCCCGACAATCGTTCGATTCCCTGCTCCCTGCCGGGCTCGCGACCCCCGACCATGTCATTCGCCGGGTAAACGGCACCGAAACCGGCGAACTCATCGGATGGTTTTGGGTAGGACCCGCCAGCTCGGAATCCGCCCCGGACACCGGTTGGCTCTACGACATCGAAGTGCTGCCGGCGCATCGGGGTAATCACTACGGTAAACTTTTTATGGCCTTCGCCGAAGCCGAGGCCCGGCAACTCGGGTTCACCAAACTGGGCCTGCACGTGTTTGCCCCCAACCCCATCGCCCGTCGCCTCTACGAATCGTGCGGCTACGCCATCACCGACTACAGCTACGCCAAGATACTCTGATGTTGTCCGCACCTCGCGGATTTAGTTCGGCCTCTTCTACGGATTAAAAACGCGACTACGTCGAATGGTTGCTCGACGCCAAGCGCGAGTCCACCCGAGCCAGGCGACTCGCCACCACGTTGGAGTGGCTGGCCGAAGGCAAAGCCCGCAACTGGAAATACGAAAAGGGCTAATCGGCGATTGCGGGATCCACGGACGCACCAAACGCCCGACGCCCTGACCGCTCGTCAGCCGCTGCGTTCACGCCGACTCGCGCCTGTCTTCCAAATTGAGAATGCGAATGAGACTTTCGTTGAGCGCCTTCTTAAATTCCGGGTCGCTGGCGTAGAGTTTGTAGAGATCGAGTTCACGGCGGCGCTCTTTGTTAATCGCGCTGCCGATGAGCGACTCCTGCGCGAGTCGGCGATTCTGTTCGTCCGGATTATTGCGCACCTGAGCATCATAAGCTGCGGCGTCACGCACGTGTTTCAGGATGTTGATGAACTTGATGCGCTGCTCCTCCGGGGTCGCATCCCAAGCCGCAAACCAACGCTCGTTGAAGTGACGAATGATCTCGTCGAGGGGCGACTCTTCTTTCTCGCCTTCGTGAAAACCCCGCATGTTGGGATTTTCGGGTTCCAACTCGGTCTCGGCTGCGTCCAAGCCAATCGCTTGATTCAGATGCACCCGTTCGAGTGCGTAGGTGGAGAGGTCCACGCTTTCGAGCAGCGCATCCAGTTCATCCTGACCTTTGTCCTGCACCTTCAGCTTCGGAATCAGGAATTTCAAAAACCAGTGCAGTTTCTCCCACGCCAAATTTTCAAACGGGATCAAGCAGGCGATCTGCGCGTAGAGTTTCACGAACTGCTTGGCCTTTATCTTCAGGTCGATCTTGTCCTCTTCCCGCTCCATCAAATTGAAGCGGTCCGCCGTCTCATCCAGCACGGGTTGGAGCAACTCACTGTCGACGTTGTTGAAGTAAAGTTTGTTGAATCGCTCGATGTCGTCGGCGTCCATCGCCTCTTTCAGGTCATGGAGCACATTCACATCCGTCGGCTCACTGAGTGACGTTGCGGTGTAGAATGGATCAAACGCGTCTTTGATCTCCGCCGCCGTGTTGTAGAAATCCAGCACGCAGGTGTCCTGCTTTTGCATCTTGGCATTGCACCGATTGAGCCGTGACAGCGCCTGCACCGCCACCACGCCCTGCAAGCGCTTGTCGACATACATCGTGTGCAACAGCGGCTCATCGAAGCCGGTGAGGAACTTGTTGGCCACCACGAGCAGTTTATAGGTGGGCTCACCCGACTTCGTATCACCCGCCAGTTTGTCCGGGATGTCTTTAGTCGGAAACCCGTTGATCGACTCCTCAGTGTATTCGATGCCGTCGACCTTCTTTTTGCCGGAGAACGCGATGATGGCTTGGAACGGGGCCTTCGCCGCAACGAGCTCCGCGCGAAGCGCGAAAAAGTAGCGGAT
>CAXBOL010000474.1:0-4611 GCA_963977295.1 uncultured Opitutaceae bacterium | reverse complement strand
ATTATCGCGTGAGTAGACTAAAATACCGCAGGTGAAGTGGGTCATGGCGGTCACGTAGAATTGCGCAGAGCTCACCGAGCCAAGTTTAAGAAATTGATCCCTGGGTAAGCTGCTCTGCCTTCCTCGAAACATTTATTCTCCACCGTTTCTTCTTTTTGGTTTTGTGATTCGACGGTTTGTCAGGAGTCAAGGTATGACGTCTTTAGCCTTGAGGCTGCGTTGGATGCGTTCGCCGAGGGGGCGGTGGTGCGTGCGTTTACGAAGGTGGTAGGTGAGCGCCATGTCTATACACTGACGGAGTTCCGTTTCGGGTAAGGAGTCACGGGCGTTGAAAAGGAGCGCACGGTTGCCCTCGTAGTGAAATCGTGAGCCGAACGTGGTTCGAAAGGTTTCCACTAAACTGGTCTGGCAATGGAAATAGAGCGCAAAGCCTTCAGGGTGGGCTTTGCAGGTATCGAGGCGAATCGTGCTGCCGCTCTTGGTCTGGTTAGTCAGGTAGCTGGGTTGATCCCACTTGAGGGTCTCCGTGATCGCACCGATGGCCGGCTTAGCCTGCGCTGTCGCGAATATGAGTTCCCGCAGTGCCAGCAGAGATTGGCGCACGGGTTGGGGGTAAGCTGTGAACTTGGCGGCAACGGATGCGTCAGTAAAAGGTTCCACGCTGATATCAGTTCCACGGTGTGGACTTCGGGCCAAGCAAAAGACGGCGTGGAATTCACTGTTCGTGTGAGGCGTGAAACCAACTCGGTGGGTCGTTAAGGCGGAGTGGGGTTCCGACCACTGTCGTGGCCGTTGGGAGTCGAAGATGATGCCTTGGCGGCCGAAGAAAACCCGCGTCAGGCGGACGCGGGTTGTTCAAGACCGGGGGCCTCGGGGAGCTGCGTCATGCGGCAAGAGGCAGGTGTTCGGTCTGCGGTTTACTGACAAGGGGGACCTTGGCGTAACTTGGTTCGGTGTCATGACCGTAGTCCAAAACGGCGATGGCGGTGAGACCGGCGGCGATAATCAGACTGGCGGCTGGAACGACGCTCGAACTGAGGAATAATAGGACCGGCGCGAAGATCGATACGGCGAGGAGGTAGGCGGTGGTTTTCATTTTGATGGGGTGACTTGGCGGTTTGTTTTGGGTTGATTGGCAGCGGGATTGGAGGTCTGAGACCGCTCGAGGATTTGATCTATTTTCTCGGCCCGGGATCGATTTGTCAGGAGTCAAGGAATGACGTCTTTGTCTTCGAGATGAACTTGGTGATCGCGATCCCCATGATGCACGGTGCGGCGGCCATGACCGCGATGGCCAACATTCCGGTGCCGGAGATGTTGTCGAGAAGGCAAAACGCGAGGGCGACGATGCCGACAGATGCGAAGCTGCAGAAAATCGCGACGAGAACGATCAGATCGAGGGGAGTTTTGTGGGTGTTATGATTCATTTGAGGAGTGGTTGGAATTGTGAGTGTTTTTGTATTTTGGATTTCGTTGATAAGAGCCGCGAACGGACGTTCCGGTGACAAAGCTTTTGAAAAAAGTCGTTTTGATAGAGGGACGCGTCGTTGGCGGCGGGGGACGCAGTGCGGAGATCAAACGGGGCTGGTATCGTTTGAACTACCGCAGATGAAGTGGGTCACTGAGGTCACTGAGAATTGCACAGAATTCACGGAGCCATGTTTACGAAATGAATTCTTGGGTAGCGGCTCTCCTTTTCCGGGGGGGGCGATGACGATGGATTCCCACCGATCGAAACGAGAAAAGATTCGTCAGATTTGTTTGATGCCCGGATAGATCGGGACATGCCCTTTGCTCGAATAACTGGTCGAAAATTGATCATGATCGTGATGGCGATCGGCCTCTTGGTCGGAGGGAGCGGCGTGGTCTATCACTTTACTTCGCCGAAGATCGAACTGCGGAATCTTTCGCAGGCATCCTTTGATGAGTTTGTTCTGCAGTTGCCGTCGAGCCGAGTATCCATCGGCCCCGTTGGGCCGGAGAGTTTTGAGCGGGTGTATTTTTCACCCCAGTCACGTGACGGCACGGTGCATTTTACACTGTGGTCAGGTGGGGTCGTGATTGCCGAAGGGGAACGCGCATTCAGCGCGGAAGGTCAGCTCTTTCGAAAAGTCGGTGTGGTGATCCAGGCGGATGGCAGTATCGCCGTCGAAATACGACATTAGCGATTCGGTGTTTTGCTGATTTACGAGCGTTCGCGCATGGCACTACGCGGTTCGGGGTCGACGGATGAAGAGGGAGAGCTTTCTTTAGCGTCCCATGCAGAATTCCCCAGACGATTCTTCTCTTCGCTACGTGCAGGCTGACCTGAATAACGTAGACCACCAACACGCGGTGTTGGCTATGGTCGAGGCCTACTCCCGTGATCCGATGGGCGATGGGGCACCGTTGGCGGCGGAGACTCGCGAGCGTTTGATCCCGGGACTGCGCGAGCATCCCACGACGCTGATCTTTTTAGCCTACGACGCGGCTACGCCGATTGGCGTGGCGGTGTGTTTTTTGGGTTTCTCCACCTTTGCCGCAAAACCGCTCATCAACCTTCATGATGTGGCCATCGTTCCGACTCATCGCGGGCGCGGGATCGGGCGGGGTCTGTTGGCTGCGGTCGAAGCCAAGGGGCGCGAACTGGGGTGCTGCAAACTGACGTTGGAAGTTCTCGATAAGAACGACCGCGCGCTGCGCACCTACGTGGCCGCGGGGTTTGAGCGCTATGCGTTGCAGCCGGGGGCCGGTGAGGCGATTTTTATGACCAAGTCGCTGATGTGAGTTAGGGTGGAGGCGCGGCGAACGGGTTTGGCGTCGTGCGAGGATTCTGGGGCGTTGGGATCGCGAGCGAGCTTGGTGGGGTTGTGATGTCTTTTCTTTCCGTGGTCACTCTGCTGGGTTCATCGCGAGCGAGCTCGCTCCTACATGGGCGGGTTGTGGCGTGAAGGGAGACTGGATACGCCAGAGCCGAAGGGCGTTGGAACGTTCACCTCAATCTGGCAAAGAAGTTTAATTCCAGGGATTTGACCTCGGGCGACTCAGAGGGGGTTTGTCATGTCGCCTAAAGAGTGTCACTTGCCTTGGACTGATGAGAACGCGAATGCGAAATAAAGGGTGGATTTGCGCGATGTTGGCTTGGGTAGTGGTCATTGGTCTGCCCGAGTCGGCGCAGGCGCAAATCGAGAGCCTAGGGGAGTCGCCGTCGATCATGACAGTGAGTGGTCCGGTTCCGGTGACAGCGATTGGTCCCGTTCTCACGCACGAACACCTGTTTTCAATATTTGGCGCGGAGCCGAGTCGGCACCCTGACTACGATGACAAGCGTTTGAACGCGACAGTCCTGCCCGCGTTACACGCGGTGCGCGCTCAAGGCGTGCGGATGGTGGTGGACGCGACGGCGGCTTGGTTCGGGCGCGACCCCGGACGTCTGTTGCGCTTGGCCGAAGCTTCCGACCTGTGGGTGGTCACCCCAACGGGATTCTACGGTGCGGCCCAAGGGCGCTACTTGCCACCGGATGTCGCAACGCGTTCGGCCGACGAGATCGCGTCTGAATGGATAGATGAATGGCAGCATGGCATCAGAGGCAGCGGCATCCGCCCGGGATTTATCAAATTGGGCGTGAATGCTGGCGCGATGGAAGCGGTCGATCGCAAGTTGTTGGCGGCCGCCGCCCGAACGCATCTTGCCACCGGACTCACCGTTGCGGTGCACACGGGAGACAACGTCGAATCGGCAGCTGAACAACGGGCCATCCTCCGGGCCGAAGGGGTTTCGCCTGAGGCTTGGATTTGGGTCCACGCGCACAAGGTCTCCGCCGTGGAGGCGCTGATTAGCGCGGCTCGAGAGGGCGGCTGGATTTCGCTCGATGGATGGAACGAGTCCACCGCGCCGCAGATGATCGACCAGTTGCTGGGGTTGCGCCAGGCAGGGGTGCTGGATCGGGTGTTGCTGTCTCACGACGGCAATCTGTTTCCGTTTCGCGGCGAGCCGCGGTCGATCAACTTTTTGTTCGGCGCCGGGCGAAAGCAGATGACTGAGGCGGGCATCACCACCGAGGAGTGGCATCAACTGACGATCCGTAATCCAGCCAAAGCCTGGGCGGTCAACGTGCGGGGAGCAGAGGCGGAGAAAAAGAGTAGATAGGGCCGGTATCGTCCAGGCTCGCGTGCGGGCCAGAGCGATGCTCAGGGCTATGCCTCAGTTCAGGGTAGCGTGGTGGTTTCTTAAGGAGGTTGTTTCGACTCAGCCGAGAGAAGAAGCGTTCCAGTCCTTGGACTGGATTTCCAAATTTTTTGCGTTCTCGTTCTTTTTGACCCTCCTGTGCGGAGTTTAAATTATGGATTCACTGACACAATTGGCACTGGGGGCGGCCGTCGGAGAGGCGGTGCTGGGGAGGCGAGTGGGCCACAAGGCTGCACTGTGGGGTGGCGTGGTTGCGACCTTACCTGACCTGGATGTGTTTATTCCGTTGGGAGATGCGGTGAAGGATTTCACTTATCACCGGTCGGCTTCCCATTCGTTGTTCATTCTGGCCTTGCTGACGCCGCTGGTCGTGGGACTGATTCTGAAGGTGCACCCTACGACTCGGGTGCACAAAGTCCGTTGGGTGTCGCTCGTCTATCTGG
>CAXBOL010000473.1:0-4628 GCA_963977295.1 uncultured Opitutaceae bacterium | reverse complement strand
CGATCTTCTTCCCGCTCTTGCGGTACTCATCCCGGATCGCCACGCAGGGGAGTCTTTGCCCCATACTACCGGGGTGATCAGACTGCCCAATTTTTCCCGTAGTCGCCGATTTACCCGCATCAGCCCGGAGGCATGCCGAGAGTTCGCCGATTTTGTGACGTCAAAATAGATCATGACTTCAACGCATCCTGGAAATAGCCAAAGAGACGATCGGAGTTTCGATGAGCGTTGAAGTTCGCCTCCGTCCACTTCCGCGCCGCGGCTTGAATGCGCTGCACCTTCTCGTCATCCCCGATCAACTCGCGGAACGCCTGCACCCATTGAGCGGGACTCTCGACCGGCAACACCCAGCCAGTCACACCATCCTCAATCGCCTCGGTCGTGGCCGCATACGGAGAGGTCAGCACTACCACGCCCGCGGCCATGGCTTCAGGAATCACGTTAGGCAACCCATCCCGATCTCCGCTTTTGGCGACAATTCCGGTGTGCAAAAGTGCATCGGCCCAAGCGAGTTGAGATTTTACTTCATCTTGAGAGAGATGGCCAGTGAACGAGACTCGGTCGGTCAATCCCAGGTCGGCACAAAGCCGTTCGAGGCGCGTGCGTTCGGGACCGGCTCCAATGATTCGCGCTTCAAACTCAATTCCTGCCGCCTTGGCGACGCCGTAAATCTGCAGCTGCAGGTCGAGTCCTTTCTTTTCGACCAATCGAGCGATGGCGATCAAGCGAAGCGATGCCCGCACCGGTCGAATCGATTTCAAGGTCGGAAACGTTTCCAATCCACGTCGGATCAATTTGACCCGGTCACGGCCGTGTCCCCGAGCCACCAAGGAGTCCCACCCCATTTGGGTGGAGGTGTGAATAAAGCGGGCATCCGCCAGTTTTTCGTCCAGCCACCAGTCACCGCCGTGCTCGTAAATATCGTAGGCGTGAGCAGCCGCACTGAAGTCGTGCCCATTGAGTCGACGCAAAATCCACGCCGCGGTCGCCGGTGCCCCCCCCCAGGCCGCATGAATCCAGTCGGGCGGATTACGGCGAAGCTCGGGATAGAATACCCCGGCAAAGCCCGCGCCCAACATGTTTTCCCAAAAATTAAGCCAACTTGGGGCCCGACGGGTCCATAGCCCATGCCATAAAATTCCGAATACATCCCAGCGAGTAATCGCCACCCAGGGGATGATCCAAATCAGCTCGAACAACCGCCACATGGAAAATTTCCGCACCTCAATGCCGTGGAAATCCCCCCCTCCGCCGAAGAGGGAATAGATCCTCAAATTGACCCCTTTGGCCTGCATGGCCAAGACCTCACGCTGCAGAAAGGTTTCCGTTGAAACCGGAAACGAGGTGAACAAATAAACGAGAGTGAGCGGAGTCTTCGACAAGAGGGACAAGATGGGAGACCACTAGGTGACGGCCAAGCGCTTAGTGCGCTGCCGCCTTGAAGAATTCAACATCCACCCTGAACTAGGAGACGCGCGGAATCTTAAATCCGGCCGCAGACTCGGCCAATTGAATGATGTCCTCAATCAGGTCAGCTTGATCATCCTGATACCGCAGCGAAAGAAACCGGTCACGATAGCCTTCGTAAATTTTTGGATGAGACATCCACTCGTCGATTAGCTGGGCAAAATCGTCCGATTTTTCAATTTTCGGAGTGCCCGCTCCATTATGAAAGAATTTCCACGTCAACGACTCCTGCGGCATGATGCCTCCGAAGGCGTTGAACACAATCGGGCAACCAAAGTGTAGCGCCTTCGCACAAGAGGTCGTGCCGCCGCGAGTGACGACGATGTCACTGACCTCCATCAACTCGTGCATCACATCGGTATAGCCTTCCACGTGGAGTGAAAAGGTCGGGTGCTGGGAGCGCCAATGCACCAACTCATTGTAAGCCTGTTTGTTACGACCACATATCGCAATCGCCTGCAGGTTGTCGGCGTGACGCAGCAAACTCGGCAGCATCGCGAAATGATTGTTCGCACCGTTGCTTCCCGTGGCTAAGAACACCGTAAATTTATCGGGCTGCAATGATAGGCGATGCTCACGGTAGCGTCTTCGCATCGCCGGCGTAAACATAACCTCCGAAGCCCGCGGACGCATCAAATGTCCCCGCACGATGGCCTTGCTCGACGGGATTCCGAGCTTCAACGCATACTCTCGGGCCGTCGCCGTCCGGGAGATGTAAAGATCTACGCTCGGCTCAATCCAATTACGACTGTAACCCCACCCGCCTGAAAACTCGCCGCAATAGGTCGCACATTTGACCTTCTCTGCGCCGAGTAACTCTCGTGCATACGGGAAGTAACCACGGTTCAGACAATCGTGCACGCTAAGGATCAAATGTGGACGATAGGTCAGCAGCACTTCCCGATAAAACACCCGCCCAAACGTCACGCTGTTACGATTGAGAAAACTCAAAAGCTCCACCACCGCATAAAAAATCTTATGCAAAAACGGGAGCCGCAATTGAATCCAATTGTAGAGATTCACCCCCGACCGATTGACGACCGATGACTTCTCGAGCATCTGCTCGATTCGCACGTCGACCCCGTGACGATAGCGGTGGAAACACCACTCGGCGAACGCTTGGGCCCGGGCATCATGGCCTCCCCCAGTGCTGGAGGTCAGAACGAGAATACGGAGTTGCTCACTCACAAATTATTTAAGTCCAAAATAGTGCCACCGCACCGCCCGAGCCCAACGCAGTGGCACCAGCCGTTCAAACATGGGAGCGATTCGAGTCTGGAAAAAACTCCCCGAGCGCACGACCCCGCAAGCCCCGGAACGCACCGCCTGAAAAAGGTCGGCCGCGGCCATTTCCACCGCAGGTGCCGTCGCGATATTTTGGTCCCAGACTTCCCATGCTCCTTGCATCCGCGAATCATTCGCCCCTGGTTGCGTCGACGGAGAAAGTTGGAGCATGGTGGTGTTAAAATCGGTTCGAAAGTCTCCCGGACGAAAGTCGATCACGCTGACACCCGTGCCCACAGTTTCAATCAGCAAACTCTCGCTCAGGGCACTCAATCCAGCTTTCGCTACGTTGTAACCGCTCATGTAAGGCAACGGAAACTCCGTCGCCAAGGAGGCGACGTTGACCATGACGCCGCGCCCCTTGGTTCGCAAATCGAGGAGTTGTCGCTGGGCCAATTGCAGGGTGGTCAGGAGCATGGCGTTGAGCTGCTTGCTCCAAACGTCAAACGGCGTGACATCGAAACGAGCAAACACCCCGTAACCCGCGTTGTTAACCACGACATCAAATCCCCCCGGAGCCTCCGCTTGGGCCATCGCGTAGGCTTGGGTCGCCGCTTCAGCATCATCCAGATCGAGCAAAATTGGGTGGAAGTGGGGATCGCCCAGCAACGGCGCCAACCGAGTCAAATCACGAGCCGTGCCCCACACGGCATACCCCTCGTCCAAGAACTTCCGTGCAACCGCCCGGCCAATCCCGGAGGAAGCGCCGGTCACGAACAAGTTGAGAGGACTTTGATTCATTCGGGTCAGGCTTGAGGCACCGCCCGTAGCACCAACGAAACGTTGGCCCCGCCAAATCCACTGCTGTTGTTCAAAACGATTTTAGGTCTTTGTTCGATCGTCTTGAATGGAATATTTAAGTCCGCCAATTCCGGATCAATTTCAGAAATGTGGGCCGACCCTGGAATAAACCCATGTCGCAGAGCCAATGCGCAAAATCCCGTTTCCATCGCTCCGGCCAGAGAAAGGCCATGGCCGGTCAAAGCCTTGGTCGAACTGACGGCCGGGCGCGAGCCACTCGGATCGAATACCGTCCGAATAGCATGACCTTCGGAGATATCTCCAATGGGAGTCGACGTGGCGTGGGCGTTGAGATGATCGACTTGTTCCGGCTGCACCCCACTAAAGCGCAAGGCCCGACTGATCGCGTTGGAGAGCCCGGTGCCTTGAGGATGCGATATGGCTACATTATGACCGTCCGACGCTTGCCCCCAACCGGCCAATTCGCAATAGGGCGTCACTCCCCGTCTTAACACTTCGTCTTCACTCTCCAAGATCAGGACCGTGGCGCCTCCAGTGCCGACAAATCCATCGCGTTTACGGTCAAATGGACGCGAAGCGGTGTCCGGATCTGGATTCAAGGAAAGAGCTCGCATCCCCGCAAACGGGAGAATCGTTTCCACATTTCCATCCTCGGCCCCCACCACGAACATTCGCTTTTGACGACCCAAGTTGATTTCGTCGTAGGCGTATCCGATGGCGTGAGACGAAGAGGCGCAGGCTGAAGCGAACCCAGTCGAAGCCCCTTTGATTTTGAAATGGGCGACGAGGTTAAACTGCACTGTGCCGGCGATCGAAGCGACAATCCCCAAGGGGGAGCACTTCATCACGCCTTCCTCGTGCATTTTTCGCACGTAGTAAGTGAGAAGATTGGGCGAACCGGCCGACGCCGCGAATAATCCGGTATCGTCGTTGGAGATATCCGCTTCGTCTAAACCGGCATCCTTGATTGCTTGGATCATGGAGCAATAACTGAACAAGCCATGCGGCCCCATGCTGCGCAGCACCTCTCGTCGCACTCGATACTCGGCGGGATAAGTCCAGTCTTCTGGATCGAGTGAAGCCGTATCGAAATGCTGCACGGGGGCCGCAACCTT
>CAXBOL010000472.1:0-4630 GCA_963977295.1 uncultured Opitutaceae bacterium | reverse complement strand
ATTGCTGCACCAAGGCCAACGGCGTCCCGACCCAGAAGTTTGCGGCGATGAACAGGGGATAAACCGGGCCTTTCGCGAGCGTAAATTGGTCATACGGCCCCAACCACTCGCCCCGCACCAAGTGGGCCGCCAGTTCCATGAACAGGCGATCATCGTGCACCGCTCCGCCGAGCGCATAGATATGTTGGCTCCGCAACAATGACAGTTTGAACCCGGCGATCCATATCCCGGCTATCCACCACCAGTGTTTCTTCAAAAATCTGATCATACTCTTGTCACTCCTGAGCCATCCTTGCCGGGCCCCGCCTCATCATCAAAATCATCGTCATGTGAGGCCAGACTCCATTGAAATTGAAAGAGGGGCAACAATCCCAACAGCCCCAAGACCGTGAGGCCCAAGACAGAATATCCGGCGACGTCGTGCACCGTGCCTTCAATCGCTTCCGAACCATATCGATAGGCCCATCCGGTGAGGAATAGGCTGCGGATCAAATTGGTCAAAAACGCGAAACACATGGCCGCCCCCACGAGCGCGACCTTCTTCCATAACTTGTCCAGAAACACCGCCGCGAGAAACGATCCTGCGAAGAGACAGGCGGTCAAAGAGCGAATTCCGGAGCACGCTTGCTCCACCCCCACACGATTATCGACGCCATTCGCCAGCGGCGGCAGGACCAATACGTTGCCTTCCTGCTGCAATGGCAGGCCGAGTAGATCGAAACAGAAGAACACCACCGTGATGACTTTGTTCAGGAGAAACAGGCTGAGTTGGTTCTCGATAACCGACACCAACGGCGCCGATCCCAGCCATACCAGGGCCGGAAACAGAAACAGGGACACCAACCGCACCCGTGCATCCTCAAAAAATCCGCCTGGCTTTGCCCCCGTCGTCTCCGGCGCATTCACGAACAACAAAGACAGCACAATCGCCCCAGTGCCCATGGAAAGCGCCAAGGATCCCGGATGCGATGGTCCCGCGCCTGCCCGGTAAAACGCGCCCAACAAAAAGAACAACGCTCCGCACAACATCGCGCCACCCACGATGGTGCCCAGGATCCATTTTTTGCCTCCCTGCACCCGCGGACTTTCCGGTGCTCCGCATTGGGTCACCGCCGTCGAAATTCTTGCCCAGCGATCATGCACCACAAATGCCACGAACGCTGGCACCAGCCAACCAAATCCGTAGTCCTCTCGATTAGCCCACCAATGGGAATGATCCCACGCGACGAACCCCATGAATCCAGCCGACAACAGCAGCGCCAAGAGAAACGGCAGCGTCAGGGTCTCAGAAGCTCGATTCCAATACGATTTCAGCATGTTCGATGCGCAGGTTGACCAGCCCGGCCAAGTCCGCGCCAGCCAAAACGCACCCATTCCCGTTTCCACCGACGAAACCTCACCGCCTCCGTTCCGGCGGCCCCCTCCCGGACCTATCCAATCGGCTCCTCGACCAACCAGCCGCCCCCCCCGTTAACCGGCCACCCTTTCGGGCCTGGGAGGGTTTCGCACCTTTTCTTAGGATTTTATCGGGCCGATTAAATGGCTCGCAGCACGAGCGACGCGTTGGTTCCGCCAAAGCCAAAGCTGTTGGCCAAGGCACCACGCACGGACTTCTCTACCGCGACGTTCGGCGTCACGTTGAGTCTGGTTGCTTCCACCTTCGGATCCAAATTCTCGATATTGATCGACGGTGAGATCACTCCCGTTTCGATCGCTTTGATCGCCGAAAATGCTCCCATTGCACCGGCGCCACCGAGCAGGTGTCCCGTCATCGATTTGACCGCACTCACGTGCAGTTGATCGAGCTGACTGGCAAAAACCGACGCAATCGCCGCCGCTTCCTCGCCATCGCCCCCGGGAGTGGAAGTCGCGTGGGCGGCCACAAAATCGATCGACTCCGGCCCCAGGCCGGCTGACGCCAAGGCGGCCCGCATCGAACGCTGTGACCCCTCGCCTCCCGGTGACAACGAGGATAGATGAAACGCATCGGCGGAAGCACCGTAGCCCGCCACTTCCGCATAAATGCGCGCGCCGCGTCGCTGGGCGTGCTCTAACTCCTCGAGCACGAACACGATGGCCCCTTCAGATAACACGAACCCATCACGGTTGGCGTCGTAGGGACGCGAGGCTTTGATCGGATCGTCGTTGCGGGTGGACAACGCTCTCATTTGCGCAAACGCCCCAACCGCCAAAGGTGTGACCGTCGATTCGGCGCCGCCCGCGATCATCACCTCGACATCGCCCCGGCATATCGCGGCCGCAGCCTCACCCACCGAATGGCCCGACGTGGCGCAGGCCGAAGCCACGGCCATGTTGGGACCGCGCAAGTTGAGCAGCAAACTGACTTGGCCCGCCAACAAATTGGGGGCGATCTGGATAATGAAGAACGGTGAAATTTTCCGAAACCCACCCGTGCGCCACGTTTCCTGAGTGGCCTCAATTTCGGGCAATCCGCCTAAGCCCACGCCAAGATTCACCCCCATCCGATTCGCGTCCAAGGTCGCACGATGGGCATCCAAACCTGAATCCGCATACGCCTCAATCGCCGCCGCCGCCCCGAGGTGGGTGAAACGTCCAAATTTCTTGGCATCCTTCGGGCTAAACACCGCAGTCAACGGATCGCGCTCATCCCCAAACGGCTTGAGGGCCGCCGCCAGTGGCGCAGTCGGCTCAAACCCGCGAACTTCTCCGGCAATTTTGGCGGAGCAGAGGGAGGCGTCAAACCGGGTGATCGGGCCGATACCCGACTTACCCGCCCGCAGACCGGCCCAAGTATCCGCTGCATTTAACCCCAGCGGAGTGACCGCTCCGAGCCCCGTTATCACGACACGACGATTGGCATTATTAATATTCACGCAGGCGCAAACGACACCGTCGCCGTCTCGCTGGCAAGTTTTACCCCCTAAATTCCTGCCTCACATCGAGTCTTTTTTGCGACCCCATTGCATTTAACTTGATCGCCTAGGAGCTTTGACAAGCGGCTCCGGGCCACTTTCACTCGCGACTCCTAATCTATGGATCAGCTGCATGCTTACTGGCGCATGGAATACATCGAAGCGCCGCGATTTCCGAAAACGGATCGCCCTTTTTCCGAACTTCCTGCTTCGGGGGATGACCGGGCGGCACTGATTGTGCATCGCTCCCCACTTTCTTACCTGATGCTCAATCGCTTTCCCTACAATCCCGGCCATCTGCTCGCGATTCCGTTTCGCGAGGTATCGGATCTCGATGAGCTCACACCGGAAGAATCCGCCGACCTCATGACGTTGCTCACTTTCGGCAAACGTATCGTAAAAGCCGCGCTCAACCCCGACGGGTTCAACATCGGTTTCAATCTTGGATCCGCCGCTGGCGGAAGCATCGCGCACCTCCATGGCCATATCGTGCCGCGCTGGAATGGGGACACCAACTTCATGCCGGTCCTCGGCCAAACTCGCACCTTGCCCCAAGCACTTGAATCCACTTGGGCCAAGCTCGCTGAAGTCGCGACCGCTTTGAAGACCTCCGCTTGATCCGAGCCCCGCTCCATTCGCCTTTCCCGGTTCGCATGTCTGAAAAGACCCTTTATTTCCCCAATCCGCGCCACCTCAACCAGCTCTACGGTGGACGAGCCGAAAATCTGACCCATGCCGAGAGCACCCTCGGCATTCGTCTCACCACCCGCGAAGAGTGGCTCAAGGTCGAAGGCCCCGACGAGATGATTGCGAAAGTCGAATCGCTGTTCGGCTTTCTCAATGAAGCACGCACTCAAGGGGTGGCGGTGCACTCCCCTGACTTCCGCCGTTTCGTGGAGATGATCAGTCGCGACGAAACCGACCAACTGCGCGAGCTCTTTGCCGAGCCCGTGATCATCGCCACGCGCCGAAAATCGATCGTCCCTAAAACCCTCGGGCAAAAGCTCTACGTGCAGTCTTTGCAACATTGCACCGTGGTTTTCGGCACCGGTCCCGCCGGCACCGGTAAGACGTATCTCGCCGTCGCTCACGCCGTCTCGGCCCTCCTACGCAACGAAGTCGAACGCATCATTCTCACCCGCCCCGCCGTGGAAGCCGGGGAAGCTTTGGGATTTCTCCCCGGCGATCTCCGGGAAAAAATTCTTCCTTACCTGCGCCCCCTTTACGACGCCATGGCCGACATGCTGCCGGGCGAAGAAGTCGAACGACTCACCGAACGCGGCGTCATCGAAATCGCACCGCTCGCCTACATGCGAGGTCGCACACTTTCGAACGCCTACATCATCTTGGACGAAGCCCAGAACACCACGTCGGAACAGATGATGATGTTCCTCACCCGACTCGGCCAAAACTCGCGCATGATCATTACGGGCGACACCACGCAGGTCGACCTGCCCCGCTCCAAAATTTCCGGCCTCACCGAGGTCGAGCGCATCCTCAAACCGGTCGAGGGCATCGCGTTTCACCAGTTTTCCGCCGCCGATGTCGTGCGGCATCCGATCGTGCAACGCATTATCGAAGCCTACGACCTTTACAAAAACCCGATGAACGCCGCGCCCCCTTCGCGCGTCAGACCCTAGTCCCCTACGATTCAACTTGGCATTCCTCTCAAAATTCAAACTCATGCGCGGCGGCACCACCCGACGCGTGCGCAAGCGCGAAGCACCTCCTGGTCT
>CAXBOL010000471.1:0-4631 GCA_963977295.1 uncultured Opitutaceae bacterium | reverse complement strand
CCTCCAGGTTGAAATCGGCCGGTTGCGCGACCGGTTGGCCTCACTTAATTCGCAACGCGTTCAACACAGCGCTCGCCTGACGGCGTTGTTGGCTCTTCCCGCATCCACCCCTTTGCCGTGGCCGGAGTGGACGCCTCCAGACTCTTCGTCCCCCGGCGATTCTTCGTCCGACCGCATCGCATTGCTCGCCGCGGTCGAAACCCAAAATCCCGAAATTCTTATGCTCGAACGCAAAATTTCCAGTGCCCAGGCCCGGGTTGAACTGGCTCGGCTGGAATCGCGGCCTGACGTCACCTTTGGGCTCACCTACATCCAAATTGGCCGTCCGGTGGTCAACATGACCACCCCCGGGGCCGGACGCGATCCGTGGGGCGTTTCGCTCTCGGTCAACTTACCGATTTGGAGCCAAAAAAACTCAAGTACTCGGATCGAGGCTGCCGCGACTCAACGCACCTCCGAAAACGAGCTGGCCGATCGACGGAACCAATTGCGGGCCGATGCGCTGGTCGCACTTTCTGCTGCTGCCGACGCCCAACGTCGAGTGCGCCTTTACGTGGACGACCTCCTGCCTCTCGCGCGTCAGGCCGTGGACAACACCCTTGCCAGCTACCAAGGAGATCGCGCCACGCTCCTGGAATTGATCGACAGCGAACGTTCCCAAATCGATTTGGAACTCCAACTCTGGCGCGCCCAAGCCGATGCCGCACAGCAAAAATTGATCCTGCAAACTTTGGCCAACCAGCCCCTCTAATTTTCGATGTCATCCAAATCTAAATTTATCTCCGGTCTCGTCGCGACCCTCCTCGTCGGCCTCCTGCTGGGAAGATTAACGGTCTCTTCCCGTTCCCCGGACGATCACGCCCACGAAGGCCCCGGCACCTCGACTCAAGTTGCCACCTCCTCCGTCTGGACTTGTTCCATGCATCCGCAGATTCGACAGCCTGGTCCCGGCAAATGCCCGATCTGCGGCATGGATCTCATTCCGGTCAATACGGGAGGGGGCGCGTCGAGCGACGAAGGTCCACGCGCCATGGCCATGAGCAAAAGCGCGATCGCCCTCGCTGATATTCAAACCACCGTCGCCACGCGGCGTTTCCCTGAAGCCACCGTTCGACTCGTCGGTCAACTGGACTACGACGAAACCCGTCTGCGCTCTCTCACCGCGCGCTTCCCGGCCCGCATCGATGAACTGTTTGTCAATTACACCGGCGTGGCCGTGGCCAAGGGTGAGCATCTGGCCAAGATCTACAGTCCCGAACTCATCACCGCCCAACGCGAATTGCTGTCCGCTCACGCGGCCGCACCAGACAGCGTCATTGCCCGAGTCGCTCGCGACAAACTGCGGCTCTGGGATCTGTTACCCGAGCAAATCGACGCCATTCTCGCCCGTGGCACGATCTCCGACAGCTTCGAACTGCGAGCGCCCAACGGCGGCGTCGTCGTGCTCAAAAACGTCAAGGAAGGCGACTACGTTAAAACCGGCGAAGCCCTCTTTCGCATTGCAGATCTGAGTGAGCTTTGGCTTCACTTGCAGGCGTTTGAATCCGATCTGGCAAAGCTTCGCTTCGGTCAAACCGTTGAGTTCACCGTCGAGGCCTGGCCCGGCGAAACGTTCGCTGGACGCATCGCGTTCATCGCTCCCGATGTGGATCAACGCACTCGCACTGTGCCTATCCGAGTCAACGTGCCGAACCCTAACGGACGACTCAAACCCGGTATGTTTGCTCGTGGTGAAGTACGCGTGAAACTAGCCGGTGAAAACCAGGTGTTTGCTTCCGATCTCGTGGGCAAATGGATCAGTCCGATGCACCCTGAAATCATCAAGGATCATCCCGGAGTGTGCGACGTCTGCGGCATGGATTTGGTGCCCGCCGAGTCGTTGGGCTACTCGGATGCGATCACCGGGGAACCTCCGGTCGTTGTCCCCAGTTCCGCCATTCTGCGCACCGGTAAACGCGCGGTCATTTACGTGCATCGGATCGATGGTGTGAAATCGATTTTCGAAGGACGAGAGGTCACCCTGGGCGCGCAAGCCGGCAACGACGTAATTATCGCAGCCGGCCTCGCCGCCGGGGAGGAAGTCGTCACTCATGGCGCGTTCAAGATCGACAGTTCCCTGCAGATCTTGGCGAAACCCAGTATGATGAATCCCTCCGGGGGCGGTCCCACTCCCGGACACAATCACGGCACCGCCCCGGCGGCCCCCAGCTCGACGGTTCACGAGGGTCACCAATCGATGACGCCCCTCACGATCGAACCCTCCCTCGCACAGGCAGTGCTCCCCAGTTACCTCGAACTGCAAACCGCCCTGGCCAACGACGATCTTGCTGCCGCCCAAACCGCCCTCAAAGCCATGATGGCCGTGACCGGACACTCCGGGGCGTTACCCGATGTCTTGCACCCCGTCCTTAGTGCCGAAAAATTGGATACAATAAGAGAACCGGTGTTCGCCCAGATTTCAAGCGCCCTGATCTCGGCCTTAAGTGCCAACTCCACTCCGTTGGCGTCGCCCGTCTTCCACATGCACTGTCCGATGGCGATGGGCAACGCCGGCGCCGACTGGCTGCAAGCCTCGGACCAACTGAGAAATCCCTATTTCGGTAGCGACATGCAAACCTGCGGCACGCAGGTGGATCGACTCAAATAACCCGCCAACCGGACGCAATCGACCATGGTTAACAAACTCATCCGCTTCTGCCTCGAGAACAAACTCGTGGTGATGCTGTTCACTGCGGGCCTCATCTTCTGGGGCATCCTGGTCGCGCCCTTTGACTGGAAATTCGACGCCTTGCCGCGCGATCCGGTGCCGGTCGACGCCATTCCCGACATCGGCGAAAATCAGCAGATTATATTCACCGAGTGGATGGGGCGTTCCCCCCAGGACATCGAGGACCAGATCACCTACCCGCTCACCACCGCCCTGCTCGGTCTGCCTTCGGTGAAGACGGTGCGGAGTTATTCGATGTTCGGATTCTCCTCCATCTACGTGATCTTTAAAGAGGAGGCGGAGTTCTATTGGACCCGCAGTCGCATTCTCGAAAAGCTCAACAGTCTGCCCTCGGGCCTGCTCCCAGCCGGCGTGCAACCCCAACTCGGGCCCGACGCCACTGCGCTCGGCCAAGTGCTGTGGTATACCCTCGAAGGCCGCAACGCCGAAGGCGACGCCGCCGGGGGCTGGGATCCACAGGAACTTCGCAGTACGCAGGATTGGTATGTGCGCTACGCCTTGCAGGGCGTCGAAGGGGTGGCCGAAGTGGCCTCCATCGGGGGCTACGTAAAGGAATACCAAATCGACGTCGATCCCGACGCGTTGCGCACCTACCGCCTGTCGCTCGCCGATGTGTTCGCTGCGGTGAAAGGAAGTAACCTCGATGTTGGTGCCCGCACCATCGAAATCAACAGCGTCGAATATGTCATTCGTGGACTAGGTTTCGTCAAAAATCTCGATGATTTGCGCAAGACCGTGGTCGCTTCGCGGGAAGGAGTGCCCATCACGCTCGCTCAACTCGCCACCGTGGAATACGGCCCCGCCCTTCGCCGAGGGGCGCTCGACAAAGCCGGAGCCGAAGCCGTCGGTGGCGTGGTGGTCACCCGCTTTGGTGAAAACCCGTTGGAGGTGATCAAGCGCGTGAAAGCCAAGATCGCCGAAATCACGCCCGGCCTGCCTTCCAAAACCCTGGCCGATGGCACCGAAAGCAAAGTCAACATCGTGCCGTTCTATGATCGCACTGGTCTGATTTATGAGACGCTCGGCACTTTGGAGGACGCGATTGGCGACGAGATCCTCGTCACCATCATCGTGGTCGTGCTTATGGTCATGCACCTGCGCAGCGCATTGCTGATTTCGAGCGTGCTGCCTCTCGCTGTGCTCTTCGCGTTTATCTCCATGAAGGTGGCCGGCGTCGATGCCAACATTGTCGCGTTATCCGGCATCGCCATCGCCATCGGCACCGTCGTGGACATGGGCATCGTCCTGATTGAAAATATCCTCCGGCACTTGGATAAAGCAGCTTCATCCGAAAACCGTCTGGAGGTGGTGCATCGAGCCTGTTCCGAAGTGGGGGGGGCCGTGCTCACCGCCGTTGCCACCACGGTCATCAGTTTTCTCCCGGTATTCACCATGGAGGGGGCCGAGGGGAAACTCTTCCGCCCCTTGGCTTACACCAAGACCTTCGCGCTCATCGGGTCGATCATCGTCGCCCTCACCATCATCCCTCCGCTGGCGCATTGGTTCATCGCGGGGAAATTCCGCACCCGTTTGGCCGCTTGGGGGCTTTGGGGATCACTCGCGTTGGCGGGGCTCATCGCTCCTTTCGCCCTCACTTGGTTTCCGGCGTGGCTGGGACTGCTGCTGATCGCGGTCGCGGCATTCAATTTGCTCCGGGAACGGATCACTCCCGTCTGGCAGCAACGCACCATCTACGCCTTCAACTTCATCTTCGCGCTGGCCGTCGTTTTCCTGCTGGCGGGCTCATGGGCGCCCCTCGGTCCTGATGTGCCGGTCCACAATATCTTTTTTGTCCTGCTCACGGTCGGCAGCCTTCTGCTTGGCATGATGGCATTCGTCCACTTCTACCCGAAGATTCTTGCCCGACTTTTGCGGGCCAAATTCATCTTCATGACCTTGAGCA
>CAXBOL010000470.1:0-4639 GCA_963977295.1 uncultured Opitutaceae bacterium | reverse complement strand
GTCGTGCGAGTAGGGGTTGTCGCTTGCTGCCCGCATCCGGTCGCGATCGATCGGGGATTTTTGGCCAAACCAGAATACGGCCGGCACGTGTTTTTGTTCCATGGGGGCAAAGGCATAGGGGTAGCCGTGGAGATACATGTTGTTCTCGCCGAGCGATTCGCCGTGGTCGCTGAAATACAGCATGGCGGTCTCGAAGGTGTCGTCGTTGCGCTTGAGGAAATCGATCGTCTGGGCGAGGAAGTAGTCGGTGTAGAGGATGGCGTTGTCGTAGGCGTTGTTAATCTCCTCCGCACTGCAGTTTTGCAGCTGTCCAGTTTGGCAAACCGGGGTAAAGACCTCGAAGGCCTTGGGGTAACGTTTGTAGTAGGCCGGGCCGTGGTTGCCCATTTGGTGCAGCACGATCATGATGTCACCCGGTTGTTGATCCACGTAGTTTTGCAGATCAACCAGCATGCCTTCGTCACGGCATTCATCGTCACAGATCGGGTTGCGATCAGGCGTTTTGAAATCCTCGTAGGTGAGGCGAACCGCGACTCCCTTGGAATCGGAATTGTTGTCGCGCCAGAGCACGGAGACGCCGACTCGGGCCAAAATATCGAGGATGTTTTCGGTGTGACGAGCCGTGCTGCCTTTGAACTCTTCGCGGGTCAGGTGGGAAAACATGGCGGGCACGGAAATCGCGGTGGAGGTGCCGGCGGCCATGACGTTGGAGAAGTTGATGATATCCTCCTGCATGAGCAGTGGATTGGTCTCTCTTTCGTAGCCGTTGAGGGAGAACCGGTCTGCGCGGGCAGTTTCACCCACGACCATGATTACAAGGCGGCGACGGTCGGCTTGAACCGTGCGGTAGGCATCGGTGCCGTAGGGCTGGATGGTGCCGTCTTCGACGCGGTGGTGCGATCCCACCAGTTTTCCGACGGCATAGATATAGCCGATCGGATTGACGTAGGCGCGAACGGATTTGTGTTCCCGCAGGAAGGAGGCAAAAGTCGAAGCCGAGGTGAAGAGGGTTGCCGTAATCACGACCAGCGCACTCACCGCCAGCACGCCTTTGCGGAGGAGATTTTTGGCGAAAGTGCGGTAGTCCAGTTTCAGTCGCCAAACGATGAAACTCGGCAGGATGCCCCAAAAGATGAGCTGGGCGAAAAGCGAGACACTCATCAACTCCAACGATTCCGCCGGGTTGGTTTGCCGCACGTTTTCCAGCATATCGGAATCAACCACGATGCCGTAGTGATTGACGAAATAGCTGACGACCGAGGAGGTAATCAGAATCCCCACGACCAGCGGTTTGGTCGTGTATTTGGAGCTGAACAGCGCGAACAGGAAGGAGGTCAGCGCGACGATGATGATGAACAGGCCGATATGAAAGAGCAGGTAGCGTCCGCCGACCGGATAAATTTCGAACACCTTACCGAAAAAGGCGGTGTTGTGCACGAGCGCGAGGAAGAGCGACGTGGCCAAAATCAAGGTGGTTTCCTTGATCTCAAACGGGTCGCTGAAGCCGAATATTCGACGAATAAAATGAAGAATTTTCCCGATCGATGAGGTCGGGGCGGAGTGGGGAGTCCGGGGTTTGGCAGCTTCTTCGGTCATTGAGAAAGAGGGCAGGACGGGGACTTCCGAACGTGGAGTAGAGCCAAAGATTTGGCCGAGGTTTGATTACAAAACGTCGGTATGCCACGTGTTCTTAAAAAACAAAACATGGGCGGAATGAAGGCGCAGTCCGCCGTAGCGGCAAGACAGATGGCGAATTTGCCGCGGGAAGTAGGCTGGGATGACTTTGTCATTAGCCCGCTCCTCACCAGCGGGCGAGACCTACATGCGGTGCCGGACTCAAGTTTCGAGTCCTCGGGCGGTGCAACCGGGGGAACGCGAAATCAAGGCGTCATCCCAACGTCTTGAATGTTTTGGGCTACAAAAGGTAGGGACGGACCGCTGGGCCGTCCGCATCTGCCTCAACGCGAATCCTGCAACTCTTCGCCATCCTTGCCGCTGACACTGGCTTCATCGACCATCAGCCTGCGGCGCGCCCAGCGTGTCCTCCAAAGTCCCGCCAAGCGGGACGACGGAGGGCGGTCACGCCCTACCTCACGACACGTCGCGCTAAAGTCTATTTCTCAAAAGACGTCGGTATTAGCGCCGATTCGGAATGGGCGTCGAACAGGTGCAAATTAGCGAGATTGGGCTCAAGCACCACCGCATCGCCGAGCCGGTAACGGGTGTGACCCGGGAGTCGGGCAATAAGACTGTGCGCGGCAGTTTTGGTATGCAGATGGGTTTCTGCGCCCATGGTTTCGATGGCTTCGACGTGGGTAGGAATTGAAGCGGCACCGTCGGATTTAGCCAAGGTGAGGTCTTCGGGGCGGATGCCGAGAATGACTTTCGACGAGGGGGCTTGTCGCGCGGCCGAGGCAAGCCGACCTTCGAGCTTCATTCCAATGGAGGGAGGCGTCTCCGTCGCGGCATCTGGAGCAGCGTTTTCGTGGAACCACACCTCGTCGTTTTCCTGCACAATGTCCCCGTGCACAAGATTCATGGGCGGTGATCCAATGAACGAGGCCACGTAGGCGTTGGCGGGGGCTTGGTAGAGCGAGATCGGGTCGGCGACCTGCATGATTTCGCCATCCCGCATGACGCAGATGCGGTCGCCCATGGTCATGGCTTCGACTTGATCGTGGGTCACGTAGATCATGGTCGCGCCCAATTGAGCGTGCAGTTTGGAAATTTCGGTGCGCATCGATACCCGCATCTTGGCGTCAAGATTGGACAGCGGTTCATCGAACAGGAATACGTCGGGTTGGCGCACGATGGCGCGACCCACGGCCACGCGTTGGCGTTGTCCGCCGGAGAGGGCTTTGGGTTTGCGGTCGAGGAGCGCTTCCAGGCCAAGAATTTCGGCGGCGGCGGAGACCCGGCGATGGATTTCCTCTTTGGGGGCTTTCGCGAGCTTCAACCCGAACGCCATGTTGTCGAAGACGGACATGTGCGGATAGAGGGCGTAATTTTGGAAGACCATCGCGATGCCGCGGTCCTTGGGCAGGGTGTCGTTGACGACGCGATCACCGATGATTACCGAACCGCTGGTGACGTCCTCCAAGCCCGCGATCATGCGCAAGGTGGTGGATTTGCCGCAGCCGGAGGGGCCGACCAAGACCATAAACTCACCGTCCTTGATTTCGAGGTCGATGCCTTTGACGGCGCGGAACGCTTCCTGGTTTTTGGCGGGAGGATATATTTTTTCGAGATCCTGTAGGATGACTTGAGCCATGTGAGCGCGGGCGTTCGGGGACAGTTAGGGTTGAGCGGGGGCGGTGGGCAAGAACCCTTGATGCCGCATCCATTGCGCGGCCAGTTCGGTCCATTGATCGACGGGCAAATCCGTCTGCCGGGTGCTGAACCCGTGAGGTCCTGCTTGAAACAGATGGAGATCGACGGGGACCCCGGCTTGCCGGAGGGCTTGATAAAACAGCAGGCTGTTGTCGACGGGAACCACTTTGTCGGCGGCCGTGGCCACAATGAAGGCTGGCGGCGTCTCGGGCCTGACTTTTTCATCGACGGAGAACGCGGCGATGGCGTCGTCGGACGGTGACGCCCCCATGATGGCATTAAGCGATCCCGTATGAACGTGAGGTGTGCGCCCCGTGATAACGGGATAGAGCAGGAGCTGAAAATCGGGTCGGGCGCTGACGGTCCCGAGGGGATCGGTCGTCAGTCCCGTATCCAGATTCCATGACGTTGCCAGGTGGGCCGCCAAGTGACCCCCGGCGGAACCGCCGATTACTCCGATGTTGTGCGGGGAACCGCCGAAGTCGGCGGCACGTTGACGCAATATTCGCAGGGCTCGTTGCGCGTCCTGCAGTTGCGCGGGGTAGTCGTATTCATCAAGGCGATACTTTAACACCGCTGCGGTGATTCCGAGGGAGTTGAGCCAGCGCGAGATGCGCAGTCCTCCGTTCAACCAGCCGTTGCGATGGTATCCGCCACCGGGAATGACGAGCATGAGCGGGGCGCCGACTAGAGGGTCCAGCGCGGGGAACACCGTCATGCTGGGGTAGTGAATCGACCAGTATCGCGCTCCGTCGGTTTGGGGCGCGGCGGGATCGGGCACTTGCCCCGGCACGCCTTCGGGCCACAAGTCGATGGTGGCGGGAGAATTGAGTTGGGTGCGATCCTTCGCCAGAAGATGGAACGGTTTGTCCCGGGGCCAGAGCAGGGGGTCGTCGGCGGAAATCTCCGGCACGGGGAGCTCGGCCAGAATTTGACGTAATTCACGGCGGGCGGCCATGACCTCAGCAGTGGACTCATCCGTGACCTCGCGGTAACCCCGACCATCGCGAAGTTCGCCGCAATCGTAGAGCTGACCAAAATTCCACGGAGTGTTGTTTTCGAGCAACCATCGTTCGGTGCGGAGGGTGCGGCGGCCCCCCAGCGGAGCATAAATCCATTGCCGAGGGGCGGCGGCAGATCCTTGCAGATAGGGGAGTAGCGAGTGTCCGTCCAAGTGAAGGCTGCTCGGAGGGGTGACGCCGGTGGCGGCGAGTAACGTGGGCGCGACATCGGTAAAATCAGTCAAGGCCAGATCGAGCCCTTGGCGTTTCAGTTGGCCGGGGATGTCGATGATGAACGGCACGCGAAC
>CAXBOL010000469.1:0-4657 GCA_963977295.1 uncultured Opitutaceae bacterium | reverse complement strand
GGGGTCTGCTTTGGCTCCGTCGTCACCGTCAACAGCCCCGCCTCGCAGAGGGCCAATTGGGAAGCCGTGCTTTGGCACGAGTTCGCCCACGTCATCACCCTCACCATGAGCGAAAATCGTATGCCGCGTTGGCTCAGCGAGGGCATCTCCGTCTACGAGGAAATACGCCGCAATCCCGCATGGGGCCAGCGCATGTCCGCCGACTACCACCGCCGCATTGTCGACGGCAAAATCAATCCCGTCAGTCGCATGAGTGCAGCGTTTATGGAGTCCAAGGATTCCGCCGATACCATCTTCGCCTACTACCAATCCTACCTGGTGGTGGAGTATTTGATCTCCGAATACGGATTCGAACCGCTCCGCCAACTCCTCCGTGATTTGGGCGACGGCACCGACATCAACGTCGCCCTCGCGGCCCGTTTCGCCCCCCTCAGAGAGCTCGATGTCGCCTTCGCTGACTTTGCTCGCGAGTTTGCCGATGCCTTTGCTCCCGGCGTTGACCTTAGTCCCTCTGACGCCGAAGTAGGACCGCTGCAGCAGCTGTTGGCTTTGCCCAATCTTTCCGGCGTGACGCTCAACTTCGACCAAATCCGCGCCGCCGTGCAGCGCCACATCGAGGCCGAGGAATGGATCCGAGCTCGCGAAACCCTCGAGCCGCTGCTCGCTCAAAACGTCTATTTCCCGGGGTCCGAAAATATTCACACCCTCCATGCCCAAATTTGCCGCGCACTCGACGATACCGCCGGCGAAAAAGCTGCGCTGCTCACCATCGTGGCCCACGAGAGCGGACAACTTCCGGCCGTCACGCGCCTGCTCGCCCTCGCCCAAGAAGCTGAAAACTGGACCGAGGTCGCCCAATGGAGCGATGCCTGGCTCGCCATCGACCCCCTCGCCGCCACGCCGTGGCGAGCTCGATTGGACGCCCACGCCGCCCTCAATCAGCCTGCGGTCGCGATCGCCGCCGGCGAAACTCTGCTACGACTCGATCCGCCTGATCGCGTGTCCATCCACCACCAAGTCGCCCAACTGCTGGAACCTTCCGACATCGCCGCCGCGCGACTTCATGTGCTCCAAGCTTTGGAAGACGCCCCCCGTTTTCGAGCCGCCTACGAATTACTGGACCGAATCCCGCCCGCGCTGGTCAAAGAATCTCCGTGATGCCTGTTTTCTCCCCTCGTCCTCGCTTTTTTGACCACCGTTCCCGGTGGGTGCTGGGTGCACTGCTGTTGGTCATGGCCGGCGCCGCGTTTTCGTTCGCCCAACGCAGCCGCCGTAGCGCCGAAGCCCCTCGCTCCGTGCCCCAATGGGAAAACGACGCAAACTTCCAACAGGATGTGTTTTCCTTCGCCCGCCTGCGCTATGAAAGCTGGGACAGCTACGGGGGATGGGGGCGACGCCGCGGCGGCGGCTGGGCCACCGATGCCCCGGAAGCCGACTTGAATCTCATGTTTCGGCTGCAGCAAATGACCAGCCTCAAGGTCAACCCTGAGGCGACCTACATCGACATCGAACCCGAACAACTTCGCCACTATCCGTTTGTCTACATGGTCGAACCCGGCCGCCTCAGTTTTCGCGAAAGCGAGGTCACTGCCCTGCGCGAATACCTGCTCAACGGCGGCTTCCTTATGGTCGACGATTTCTGGGGCGACGAAGATTGGCGCAATTTCAAATACGAGATCGAGCGGGTCTTTCCCGACCTGCCCCTCGTCGAACTAGAAATCGATCATCCTATTTTCCACAGCGTCTTTGATCTCGATGAAAAGCCGCAGATGCCCGGCATTAGTTCGTTCATGTATGACGGCGCCACATCCGAGCGCGACTCCGGCCCGGTGCACTACTGGGCCATCTTTGATCCCAAAGGTCGGATGTTGACCATCATCTGCCACAACACCGATCTCGGGGACGGCTGGGAACGCGAAGGCGAAGACCCCACCTACTTCCACCGATTCTCCGAAAAAATGGCCTATCCGATGGCAATAAACATCATCTACTACGCCATGACCCACTAACCCCAAAAAACAGTGCATCAGTCCCACATTGCCTAGTCGGTATCCCGCCCAGCGGGACATTCGTGTCTCCCTCCCTGCGGGATGGTTAAAAATCCCTGCCTCACCGCCACTGCCCCTCCGCCATCCGCTCCTCACCAAATTTCTCATGACTCCCGCTCCCGAACCCTCTCTTCCGCCCGAACTCCCGCTCACCGACGAAGCCGCCTATGCCGCCCTTCAAGCCGGACGTGAACGAGTCTCCGCCGAACTCGCCAAAGCCGTCGTCGGCCAAAAAGAAGTCATCGAACAAATCCTCCTGGCCTTGCTTGCCGGTGGACACTGTTTGCTGACGGGAGCCCCGGGGCTCGCCAAAACCCTGTTGGTTAAATCGGTCGCGCAGACCTTCGATCTCAAGTTCCAACGCATTCAATTCACTCCCGATCTCATGCCGGCCGACATCACCGGCACCGAAGTGCTTTCTGAGTCTGCCGACGGTCGGCGCCTCACATTTGTCCCGGGCCCGGTTTTCACCAATCTACTCCTCGCCGACGAAATCAACCGCACGCCCCCCAAGACTCAGGCCGCTCTGCTCGAGGCAATGCAGGAGCATCAGGTGACCGCCGGCGGGGTGCGTCACGCCCTCAGCGAACCTTTCTTCGTGCTCGCGACCCAAAACCCCGTGGAGATGGAAGGCACCTACCCGCTTCCTGAGGCCCAGCTTGACCGTTTTATTTTCAACGTTCGGGTCGACTACCTTTCGGAGGTCGACGAAATCGAGGTCGTTTCCCGCACCACTTCGGGAGACTCCGTCGCGATTGAACCCGTCTTCACCGCCGCCGAGGCGCTCGCCTTCCAACGCCTCACTCGGCAGGTCCCGGTCGCCGACGATCTGGTGCGCTACGCCGTCCGCCTCGTGGCCGCGTCCCGCCCCGGCCAGCCCCAGACCCCGGACTTTATTAACAATTGGCTCAACTGGGGCGCGGGCACCCGAGCTGCTCAGGCCTTGATCATCGGCAGCAAAGCTCGCGCGCTCTGGCAGGGCCGCAGTCACGTGACCGAGAAGGACATTCGCACCCTCGCCATCCCCGTTCTCCGTCATCGCCTCCTGCTCAACTACCGCGCCGAAGCGGACCGAGTCGAAGTCGAAACCGTCATCCAAAAACTCCTCGACACCATCCGCCTCACCTAACCCACCCACGCCTCCTGCCCCATAAAAACTCTTCAGTGCTTAATCGGCAAACACCCCGTGCGCCTCAGCCTTGGCGAAGGTGCAACCCATTCGTGTCCACCCGTGATCAATCCAAAACCCCTGTCACACTGTGCCTTAAATCCGTGTGAATCTGTGTCCATCTGTGGTTAAAAAACCAGCTCCATCCCCCCTCCCCTCAGCTCCAAACCGTCCCCTCCCAATCCATCATGTCGACTCCCGCCGCTCCCTCCGCCGATCCGCTCGCCTTACTGGCGGTCAAGGATCTGTCGTTGCGCGCGAAGTTCGTCATGGAGGGTGTGCAGTCCGGCCTGCATCGCAGTCCTTTCAGCGGGTTCTCCTCCGAGTTCACCGAATACCGCCAATACAGTCCGGGCGACGATCTGCGCTATTTGGACTGGCGCGCCTATGCCCGCAGCGATCGCTACTACATCAAGAAATACGAGGATGAAACCAACTTGCGCGCCCTCATCCTGCTCGATGTCAGTCGCTCCATGAGTTTCGGCTCCGACGCGCATCCAAAAATCGAATACGCCCGCACCCTCGCCGCCACTCTCGCGCGCTTCCTGCACGAACAACGCGATATCGTGGGCACCGCCCTTTTTGATGACAAAGTGCGCGATGTCATCCCCCCGCGCTGGCGGCCGGGACACCTCAACCACATCTTCGCCACGCTTTCCCGGGAACCGGTGGGCCACGACACCGACATCGGTGCCGCGCTCGGCGAGGTGGCTCGCCTGTGTCGCAAACGCACCCTCGTGCTGCTCATCTCCGATTTTCTCGCTCCGGTCGAGACGTGGAGCACCGCCCTCGGTGAACTCACCGCCGCCCGCCACGATGTGCGCGCGCTGCAAGTCTTGGACCCCGCGGAACTCACCCTCGACTTCGGCCGCGCCGCCGTGTGGGAAGATCTGGAGAACCGCGAATCGCGCTACGTTGATCCCCACCAAGCCCGGGCCGAATACCAGACCCGGATCAACGCCCACTTGGCCGCAGTGAAAGGGGCCTTCGACGATCACGGCGTGCTCCATCATCTCACCACCACCGACGCCCCCCTTACCGACACTCTCGTGACCTTCCTGCAAGCTCGGCGAGGACCCACCCGAGGATCACGGGCCGGTCGAAAGGAGTCCCCGGCGTGAATCTGCTATCGCCTTTCTTTTTAGTCGGTCTGGCCATGATCGCCGGCCCCATCGTCGCGCATCTCATCCGCCGGGCGACCAAAGATCGCCTCGAGTTCAGCGCCATCCGCTTCCTCAGTCCGTCAAAACCGCGACTCGATCGCCGCAGTCGAGTTCAACACCCGCTCCTCCTCCTGCTGCGTTGCCTGATCGTCGCTACCCTGGCCCTCGCGTTCTCGCGCCCTTTTTGGACCCAGACCACGCCTCCCGTCGCGTCCGAGCAACAGCCCCGCATCGTTATCGCCCTGCTCGATCGCAGTGCCAGCATGCGAGCTGCTCCC
>CAXBOL010000468.1:0-4664 GCA_963977295.1 uncultured Opitutaceae bacterium | reverse complement strand
TGTCCTCCAAAGTCCCTGCTCAGCGGGACGACGGAGGGCGGTCACGCCCTACCTCGGAACGAGTCTATTTCTCAAAGGACGTTGGGTATTTCACCCCGACCTGCGGCGGAGTGGCCGTTCAAAGTCGGGGTGTAAAACCTCGATCGTTTATTAACCATTAATTCCTCCGCAGCCGGAGTTCGTCACAGAGGACACCGAGGCAAACCGGAGTTTCACAGAGATTAAGGGAAAAAACTAAGGAGAATAACTCTTCACCCCAGATGGGTGAGCCGCTGACCTCAGGGCTTGTCTCCGGAAAATGACTCGGTGAACTCTGTGCAATCCTCAGTGGCCTCAGTGATCCCCTTCCGATGCGCAAATTAGGTTAAATCGCAAGTGCAGGTGGGCCCGTGTCGTCGCGCCATCGTTAAATGCGTTTTCGGTCGGGGCTACCCCGTTCCCCCCGTTGGATATTGAGTCACTTTAGAAGGGCCAAAAAGTGCACCTCGACTGCCAACCACTGCGGAGTAGGACGGCGCATTTTTTGCGATTATCTCGATCAGTTCGGCAGACTGATTCGGTCGGACGTAATTCACTCATGACCGCTAAACCCCGTTCTCCCCGCCTAATCACTTGTGACGCCAATGAAGCTGTGGCTTCGGTGGCCTACCGCCTGAACGAGGTGGTGGCGATCTACCCGATCACGCCGTCGACTTCGATGGGAGAATTGTGCGACGAATGGGCGTCAAAGGAACGTCCCAATTTGTGGGGGGAAATTCCGCGAGTGGTGGAGATGCAATCCGAAGGTGGGGTGGCGGGCGCGGTGCATGGCAGTCTCCTGGGTGGAGCGCTGACCACGACGTTTACCGCATCGCAGGGTTTACTGCTGATGGTGCCCAATCTCTACAAGATCGCGGGCGAACTCATGCCGTTCACGATGCACGTGAGTGCGCGGGCCATTGCGGCGCAAGGGTTATCGATCTTCGGTGATCATAGCGACGTCATGGCGTGTCGCCCGACCGGGTGTGCCTTGCTGGCGTCCAACTCGGTGCAGGAGGCGCAGGATATGGCCTTGGTGGCACATGCGGCATCGTTGAAGTCGTGCGTGCCTTTTATTCACTTCTTTGACGGGTTTCGCACTTCCCATGAAGTGTCGAAAATCGCGGAACTCAGTGATGCCGATATCCGCGCCGTGATCGACGAAGCCGATATCGCGAGCTTTCGGGCGCGGGGACTGACTCCGGATCGACCGAGCATGCGGGGCACGGCGCAAAATCCTGATGTGTTTTTTCAAGGTCGAGAGGCCGTCAATCGTTACTACGATGCCTTGCCTTCGATCGTGCAAAATACCATGGATCGTCTGGCGGCGTCGACGGGACGGCGGTATCGACTATTTGACTACCACGGCCATCCGGAAGCGGAACGCGTGGTGATTCTCATGGGTTCAGGCGTGGAAACGGTGAGCACCACCGTCGATGCATTGTTGGCGGCGGGCGAAAAGGTCGGCGTGCTGGCCGTGCGATTGTTTCATCCGTTTCACATTAAGAGTTTTGTCAATGCGCTGCCGGCCAGTGTGAAATCGATCGCCGTGTTGGACCGCACCAAGGAACCCGGTTCCATGGGGGAGCCGCTTTACATGAATGTAGTGGGGGGGCTGGTGGAAGGACGTTCCTCTTTGGCGAGCGTGCCTAGAGTGGTCGGCGGGCGTTATGGTCTCGGTTCGAAGGAATTCACTCCGGGTATGGCCAAGGCGGTGTTTGACAACCTGAAGGACTGGGAAGCGAAGAATCATTTCACCATCGGGATCAACGATGATGTGACGCATACTTCGCTCGCCTACGACGAGACTTTCGACATCGAACCGCCAGAGGTCCGGCGTTGCGTATTTGTGGGGTTGGGCGCGGATGGCACGGTGGGGGCGAACAAGAACTCGATCAAAATTATCGGCGACGAAACGTCGCACTACGCGCAAGGTTACTTCGTTTACGATTCCAAGAAATCGGGGTCCATGACGGTGTCGCATTTACGTTTTGGACCGCAGCCGATCCGCGCCCCGTATCTGATTTCCAAGGCCGGATTTGTCGCCTGCAGCCAGTGGCACTTTGTCGGCAAGGTGCCGGTATTGTCCTACGCGGGCAAAGGGGCGACAGTCTTGCTCAATTCACCCCAACGCGCCGAACACGTATGGGCGGCCCTGCCGCGCGAATGGCAGGCGGAGTTGATCCGCAAAGAAATTAAACTTTTTGTCGTCGACGCGACGACGGTGGCCAACGAAACGGGCATGGGTCGCCGGACCAATACGGTGTTGCAAACGTGCTTCTTCGCCCTGTCGGGAGTGCTGCCTCGGGATGAGGCCATCCTCGCCATCAAGCGCACGATTGAGAAAACCTATGGGCGCAAAGGCAAAGCGATCGTGGCGATGAACTTCGCGGCGGTCGATGCCTCGCTGGCGGGTCTACATGAAGTTGAGATTCCTGCCGAAATTTCCGCTGATGCCGTGGCGAGCGTGCCGCCTCGTTTTGATCACGCGCCGGAATTTGTGCAACGCGTGACCGCACTCATCCTGGCCGGGGAAGGGGACCGACTCCCGGTAAGTGCCATGCCGGTGGATGGCGCTTGGCCCACGGGCACGAGTCAGTTTGAGAAGCGCAATATTGCTCTGGAAATTCCCGAGTGGGATTCCTCGATTTGCATCCAGTGCAACAAGTGCGCCATGGTCTGTCCCCACGCGGCGATCCGCCCGAAGTTTTACGATCCGCGGTCATTGGACGGAGCGCCCGAAGCGTTCCCATCCGTGCCGTTCCGATCGGCCGAATTCAAGGGCCGCAGCTACACCTTGCAGGTCGCTCCGGAAGATTGCACGGGGTGTTCGCTCTGTGTGCAGGTGTGTCCGGTCAAAGATAAAACCAACCCGCGCCACAAGGCCTTGAATATGGTCGAGACCGGACCGCAATTGGAGCGGGAGCGTGCGAATTGGGACTTCTTTCTCGAGATTCCGGACCCTGACCCGACCCCGCTCAAATCTGAGGTGAAGAGCGTGCAATTTAATCGGCCGTTGATCGAGTTTTCGGGAGCGTGTGCCGGGTGTGGCGAGACGCCATACCTCAAGTTGCTGACGCAGATGCTGGGCGATCGTTTGGTCATCGCGAATGCGACGGGATGTTCGTCCATTTACGGCGGGAATCTGCCGACGACGCCTTATTGCCACGACGGTGCGGGGAGGGGACCGGCTTGGGCGAATTCCTTGTTTGAAGACAACGCGGAGTTCGGACTCGGTTTACGCTTGGCCATGGATCGTCACGAGCATGCGGCCGGAGAGCTGGTCAAGAAACTGACGCCCCAAATTGGCGACCACTTGGTCGAGCAACTCCTGTTTGCCGAGCAACACACGGCGGCTCAAGTCGCCGACCAACGCGCCCGGGTGGCCGAGCTCAAACTTAAATTGAGCGGAATTCATCATGGAGATGCGAAGCGGTTGCTGGCGCTCGAAGACTATCTGGTGCGCAAATCCGTCTGGATCGTGGGAGGAGATGGCTGGGCCTACGACATCGGCTACGGCGGCTTGGATCATGTCCTCGCTTCCGGTGCGAACGTCAAAGTGTTGGTGCTCGATACGGAGGTGTATTCCAACACCGGCGGCCAGGCCTCGAAATCCACTCCGATCGGAGCGGTGGCGAAATTCGCGGCGGCCGGCAAGGAAGTCGCCAAGAAGGATCTCGCGCTGATGGCCGTGCAATACGGTCACGTCTACGTCGCACGGGTCGCCATGGGAGCCAAGGATAGCCAGACGCTCAATGCCCTGCGCGAAGCTGAGGAGTATCCGGGGCCGGCGCTCGTGATCGCTTACAGTCATTGCATTGCGCACGGTTACCCCATGCATCTGGGGCTGGAGCAGCAAAAACTGGCCGTGAAGACCGGCTATTGGCCCTTGTTCCGCTTCGATCCGCGTAAGTCGACCGAAACAGAGTCGGGCATGAAACTTGACTCCGGGGCACCGCAACCAGGCTTGGAGCAGTTCATGGCCAATGAAGCCCGGTTTGGCATCCTGAAGAATCTCTCGCCGCACCGCGCCAAGGACTTACGCGAAAGTGCCGAAGCCCACATTAATCGGCGGTATTCGTGGTATGAACGGATGACCGTGAAGTCTCCCGCGGCCGAAACCAACCTGCCAACCAACTAAGCTCATGAACCTGTCCTCCTCTTATTTAGGTCTGAAGTTGAAAAATCCGTTTGTGGTCGGAGCTTCACCTTACTGCGACAATCTGACGGCCTGCCGGGAACTCGAAGCGGCCGGGGCTTCGGCGCTGGTGATGCATTCGTTCTTTGAAGAACAGATCGAGGCAGAGTCCCGGGCGTTAGTGCATCATCTGGAAAGCTCCGCCGACAGCTATTCGGAGGCTTCCTCGTTTTTTCCGGACTACGATGACTACCACCTCGGCCCCACCCAATACATCCGACAGTTAAAACGATTGGTGGATATGTTGGAGATCCCGATCATCGCTTCGCTTAATGGGACACATTTGGGCAATTGGGTCGGTTATGCGCAAGAGATGGAGGACGCCGGGGCGTCAGCGTTGGAGTTGAACCTGTATCAAGTGCCGACCGATCCTTCGATCCCCGCCGATGAAATTGAGGCCAACATGGTGGAGATTGTGCGCACGGTGGCGGCTGCGGTGAAGTTACCG
>CAXBOL010000467.1:0-4668 GCA_963977295.1 uncultured Opitutaceae bacterium | reverse complement strand
ATGAGGAAGTGAAGTTCTACGAAGTGCGGGACCGCCGTGATCGCCATGTCGGTTCTTTTTATGCGGACTGGCATCCCCGGGAATCAAAGCGAGGGGGCGCGTGGATGGGTTATTTGATCACCGGTGGTCCGCAACCCGACGGATCACGTGATCCGCACTTGGGTTATATTCTGGGCAACATGACCCCGCCGGCAGAGGGTAAACCAGCGCTGCTGACCCACCGTGAAGTTGAAACTATTTTCCACGAATTCGGGCACCTGCTGCACCACTTGATGGGCGAGGTCGAAATCAAGTCGCTGAATGGGGTGAACGTTGCTTGGGACTTCGTGGAGCTCCCGTCGCAGATCATGGAAAACTGGTGTTGGGAACGAGAGAGTTTGGATCTGTTCGCTCGACATCACGAGACCGGTGAATCGATTCCAGAAGACATCTTCAAAAAGATGACGGCGGCGAAAAACTTCCGCAGTGCCTGCGCCATGATTCGTCAAATTCAATTTGGGAAAGTCGATCTGTTGATGCATACGCGAACCAATGAATTCCTTGGGGAAGACGAAGGCGCGACGCTGGAGGCACGTTTGTTGGAGGCAGTCGCGGATACCTTGATCCCGACCGAACCCACCGCGCGGCTCATCATTTACCGCTTCGGGCATTTGTTCAGCGATCCAACCGGATATGCCGCGGGTTACTACTCTTACAAATGGGCGGAGGTGCTTGATGCCGATGCGTTTGGCCGCTTTAAAACCGAGGGGATTTTTAATTCCGAAACAGGCGCCGATTTTGTGGAGCATATCCTGAGCAAAGGGAACTCGGCCGATCCGGCGGAACTTTTTCGGGCATTCCGCGGTCGGGACCCGGAACTGACGGCACTGCTCACCCGTGCGGGTCTGCTGCCAGCCGCGTAGGACGCGGGCCACCTCCCTTCTTTAGTGCGTAAACGAATCCTCATTTTCCTCGGTGCTGGCACGGTCGTGATCCTGCTCGCCGTGGCCACCCTGCCGTGGTGGATGGGATTCGTAGCGCGCGAAGTAGGAGGTCGCTATGGGGTAACTTTCACTTCGTATAAGAATATAGGATACGGACGATGGGCGGTGGAGGACTTGACCTGGGGAAAACCGGGAGTTCGTCTCGGCATTGGCCGAGTGGAGGGCCCGCATCCAGTGGCGTGGTGGTGGCGGCAGTCGGGTGCCTCCGGCGTAGTGGTGGAAGGTTTGGTAGTGGACGTGAATGCGGCCGAACAAACGAAATCGGAAGGCAAGAGTCGCATCTCCGGCCCCTATTCGTTGGTCAGTCAGCTTAGTTTGATCCGGCCGTGGTTGCCGCCGATCGAATTGCGTAATGGCACGGTCTCATGGGCAGACGCACAAGCCATTGAGCTCTCCGGAGTCACCCTCGTTGATGGCGAAGCGGTGGCCGCGGAGGTGAGCTATCGCAAAATCAGGGGCTCCGTATCGGTTTCTTTGAAAGAGTGGCGGGGCGACAATTCGGGTGGCGACGAAGTTGCGACATTCGATGCCCGTGATATTGCTGCCAATTGGACCCTTTCCGGCACGATGGGGCGAGCCCGCAACCAGGTGCAGATTGAAGGTCAGTGGCTTGATCAGACATTCGCCGGAGACGCAGTCTTCACTGAAGACGCGTGGATACCGGATTCGGCAAAACTTTCCTCCAACACTTGGCGGGTGTCGGCGGATGAGGTTGGGTTGGGAGATTATTACCGCGAGATTTCGGGCGACATTTTGGTTTCTTGGTCGGAAGGCAGTCTTAGGCTGGAGCCATTGAAAATCGAGGGATTGCCACTCGAAGATGGGGTTTATCCACCACTGTCCATCGTGATGGAGGGAGAGGGCAATTGGGATTCGGCCAAGGTTCGTCGATTGCAGATTTCCACCCCGGGACTGACGCTGCAGGCAGATGAACCATTTGAGATTAGTCGTGAGTCGGTGATAGACGGCGCAGTTTCTCATTTGGTCCTTTCCGCAGATTTGGCGGAGCTACCAAAAATTAGTGCAAGCGGGCGGGTTGATGGAACCATTACGGTAACCGCTCGGGAGAATGCGTGGCCTGTGATTGAGGCGAAGTTACACGGTCGCGCGATTCAGGCTGCGGAATTACCGAAACTGAATGGCGACGTGGTCGGGAGATTGACGTGGCCGCACTGGACGATTGAGACGGCCGAGGTGAACGACGAGTTCGGCGGCACTGTCACGGTCTCTGCTACCGGGAATGCGAAGGCAAAAACTTTGGAATCAGGAACCTGGATGGCTGACTTAACCGGAGACTCACTACATCCATTCTTGCCGCCAAGTTTGAGGGTGGAGCGTATTACCGTGAGTGGAGAAGTTTCAGGTCAATGGCCGCATGTAATTCATTCGGGAACGTGGGAAGCTTTGGGGCTAACAGTGCCGCAGCTGCACGTGATGATGGTGCGCGGAAGTTGGTCCGGGCAAGGTTCAGAAATTTCGACTGACGCGATCGCGGCAGCCGGGCAGGGACAAATCGCCGTCAAGGGACGGCTGAGTCTCACGGAGGTCGTCGTCAACGAGGCGACGATTGACCACGATGGAGCGCAAGTGCTGCAGTTGAATGAGCCGACCACGATTGACTGGGGTGACGGTTGGCGCGTGACAGGAGGAGCGATTGAGGGTTCGGGGATCGTCGCTCGACTGGATGTTCTGACTGCTTTGAAAGGAGGCCTGAGTGCGAAGACTCAGAATTTGAAAATAGATTGGATCAATGATTGGTGGACGCTGCCTTCCGAAATTGGTTCGATCGAATCCCTGCAAGTCGCGGCAAATTGGGATGGCGGGCCGTTGCGATTTAGGGGGAACGCGACGGGCGAATTGGAATTAAACGGAGTCGGTCCGGTTCGAATTGCGGTGAACGGGGCGAGTGATGAAACCGGCACTCAAATTAATACGTTTGAGTTTGGGCAAAACAATCGCGTGTTCGCCAAAGTGACCGGTCGAGTGCCCGCCTACATTGATTTCTTTCGAGAGACGCCTTGGGAGATCGATCGGACTGGCGGGATTGATCTGAACGTGTTGGTGGCGCCGAATCCAGAATTTTGGAAAGCCGTGGGGGAGTCCCAACATATTACCGTTTCTCGGCCCGACATCGCAGTGACTTTGCAAGGAACTTGGGCGAACCCTCAAGCAACCGGGAAAGTGGTGGTCGGTCGACTCAGCGTAGGGAAGGACATCGCGGGCTATGATCTGCCGGAAATTACGGATTTGGTCATGACACTGGCAGGTGATTTGGCTGGCGTTAAGATTGACGACGGCCGGGCGATCATTGACGGCCAAACGGTTCGTTGGTCGGGGCGATTGCCGGTTGATGAGCCGGGGTGGTCACGTTTGAAGGCCGAGCCACTGTCGTATCTGCGCGAACAAGGATCGGCCCATCTGGAAGTTCCGCGGGCGGACTTAGCCTCAGTGGCAAAATTTGTGCCGGATTATTTGGTGCCGACGGGACAAGTGTCACTGGATCTTTCGTTTTCACCGGGCGGGAAAATCGATGGGAAGCTCGTGTTATCAGATGCCGTATCGCGTCCGCTGGGGCCTTTGGGAGCACTACAGGATATCGAAGCTGAAATCACCTTCGCAGACCGCACCATTCATGTCGGGCGCTTGCAGGCGTTGATGGGAGGACAACCCGTGCGGGTAGAGGGTCAGGCGACATGGGAGCCCGGCATGCAGCCGGAATTTGATCTTAAACTGACCGGCACCAATCTACCCTTGGTCAGGCAGACCGGACTCCTGTTGCGAGGCGATTTAGAACTTCGAGTCACGAGTGACGCCGAAGGTCGTGGAGCGGTGGGGGGGGCGGTGAAATTACACGACGGACTGATGCTGGCGGACATCCGGTCGCTGGTGCCCTCGGGCGGTGGGGAACGCCGGGAAACGAGGCCTCCCTACTTTAGCGTAGGAGTGGAACCGTTCGCGAACTGGGAACTCGATCTTGAGGTAAACGGAGAAAAATTTATGCGATTGCGCACGCCGTTGTTGACCGGCGAGGCATCGATTGCGGTCAAGCTGGATGGCACCTTGCGGAACCCGCGGGCACTGGGCGACGTGACGTTGGATGATGGTGTCGTTAAACTCCCATTTGCTCGATTCGTAATCGACGAGGGGCGGGCGAGTTTGACGGAAGCGCAACCGTATCAGCCGCAATTATCCTTTTCAGGCACAGGCAAGCGATTCGGCTACGATCTCACCATGGAACTCTCCGGATCAGCAAGTGACCCCCAACTGCGTTTGAGTTCAGAACCGTCGCTTCCCGCGGCCGACGTGATTCTCATGGCCATGGCGGGGGTGGCGCCCAAAGAGGAGTTTTCTTATACCCAAGGTGAGCGGGCGATGAAGCTGGGCGTTTATTTCGGGCAGGAAATTGTGAGTGATTTATTGGGCTGGGAGGGGGACGGAAGTCTTTCGCTCACGACCGGAGAAAAGCTTTCCCGTCGGGGCAAAGAAACCTATCGCGTCGGTTACGAATGGTCAGATCGCTGGACGGTTACGGGCGAATACGATGAATTTGACCAATACAACGCGGGCTTAAAGTGGCGATGGTTGCCCAAGCCGGAACCCGAAGAGAAGGAAGAAGCCGATGCTGAGAAGCCTGCGGACGACGACAAAGAGGCTGATGCCGAAGAGGCCGAAGAGAAAGCCGAGG
>CAXBOL010000466.1:0-4686 GCA_963977295.1 uncultured Opitutaceae bacterium | reverse complement strand
CCAGACCGGATTATCCCCTCACAAAAGACGAACCAAAATCCCCATGCCCCCTTCACGCCATTCGTTGAATCGTTTAGCACCGCACGCGCCTAACCTCCGATTCAACGGGAAAGCACGATCACCATGATTCCGGCTATCAGGTTATTGAACATGTGCAGAACAATGCCCGGCCAGAGACTCTCCGACCTTTTCGTCAACCAGCCCGCCACCACACCCAGCGCGAGATAGAACGGGAACAGCGTCGTGTTCTCGTGCACCAATCCAAACAACGCTGCCTGCGTCAGATTCGCCACCCAGAACGGGATATGGCGCATTAACCCCGCTAGGATGACGCCCCGGAAATAGATTTCCTCCAGCACCGGAACCACCAGTGAGATGCACCCCAACATCCCCCACGGGCCAAACTGTTCCTGCAGGGCCACCAGCAGCTGAGAGATCAACGGCCCCGCTTGCGCGAGCCCTGTCATTCCCAAGGCGCGCTGCCCCACCAAATAGGCTCCGAGTGCCATCCGAAGGACGATACAGGTCCCAAAACCAACTCCCACGATTTCCCCCCAACTCCACCGCCCGGGTTTAAACATCGCCCAAGTGCTCCGTTTCCGCAGCAGCCAGACCAGCGACAACACCATCGCCCCCCACGATATGGCGACAAAACCCACGATGTTTTTCATCATCAGCGGTTGCTCCCTGAACTGACCGTCGAAGTAGCTCTCCAATAATTCGATCTCGAATACCCACATCGCTAACGCACTGGCGACCATCAAAACTGCAGTCGCGACCCACGTATCCCTCAAAGTCCATCCCATCGACAACAGGGGCGGCGGTTTTCCGGCCAATCGGCGGGCCAGCCCCCAGTGGTGAGCCGGAAGCAACAGAAGCCCCGGCGCTGCGGCCAAAATCAAGATCAACCCAACCAAGCCTCCAACGCCACTGAAGTCGCGCCACTCCCAACCCAGATCCGCATGGGTCGTCAGCAACTCCACTCGACGTCGAGCCAGCGGATCACTCAGCCACCCGCGGTCCCGCAGTGTTTCATACGCCGCCTTACTCGATTCGGCCGAGCCGTGCCGGCGCTCGAATTCAAAGCGATGCCGCAGCAACCCAATGGCATTCCAGTCATTCACGACCATGGCGTCGAGAGCCATACGCGCCTGCTCCACCAACCCCGCGGTCACCAATCGCCCCACCGTGTCTTCATTGGCCACCAAATACCCCTCTGCCGTCGCCGACAGTGCTTCGAATTCCGCCAAGGCCGCTTCGGTGTTACCCATGTCGAACCACAGATCCATCCGCCGCTTCAGATACCATGCGTTTGCCCCGACAAAACAATCGTCCTGCAGCACCGTCGTCGCGCTCGCTTTATCGCCATGTTGTAAGTGGCCTGCTGCCAGCATCAGCGCACTCTCGGGGGTGGGTCGATTGAGAAAAGCAATCGCGGCAAATCGTTTCGCGTCCTCGAGGTCCCCATCATTTTGCGCTCGCTGCGCCCGATACCAATAAAACGCTCCCCGATCCTCGGCCGACCACCCTCTCACGGCGAGCTCATGAGTGTGCACGAGATCTTCAAACTCATCGGCGTAGTAGCTCTCCATCTGGTAAAGCACGGTCGAAACCGCCTCTGGGAATCGAGCCAGCAAGTCACTCTCGGCGCGTTCAAAATCTTCTTCGGCCGACTCGATGAAGATGTCCTCCGACCACGCAAAATTCTGCACGAACCGGACCTGTTCCACCGCCAACACCGGATCGTTCGGTCGCCGCCGCAGCTCGTCTGCATACGCCGCTACAATCTCATGATAACGGGCTTCGTGCGCCTGCTCAAAGGACTCGATCAATCGCGCGTGACTGCCCTCCGAAAAATCCCAATCTTCGGCCGACACTTTGGGCACTGCCATCGATCCACCCCAAACCGCCACCACGAAACCCAGGCCAGACTTCAGCCACGCAGGTAAATTGATCATCGGGCGCCAAGCCTCACCAGCCAACCCATTCGATCAAATCTAAAAACTTCGCACGCTCACCCCATACGCCGCGCGCGGGTTACCCACCAACAACTGTTCGATCTCGGCTGCCGTTACCCCCGCGTCGCGCAACTCGGGGAGGAACCCGGTAAACAGCACCTCATAACCCCGATACTCACCACCGTTTGGTTTTCCCGGGTCAAACCACCCCGCATCATGCGACACCAACAGCTGCGACCAATACCCCGCCGCCCGGAGCTTGAGGGCCAATTCCAAATGACGTGGCACTGAGTTCTCTCGCAATCCATCCAAGGAGATCCACGCCCCTCGTTCCGCTGCCTGCATCAGGTCGCTTTCCTTTGCACTTTGCGCATGCACCCAGATCCAGGCCGCCGGACTCACCCCGTATTTCTCCAAAATGACCAACTGGGCCAACCCCGGCCCGGGCCCCGTGTGCACCGCGAGGGTCAACCCCGTAGCCCGATGCGCCAACGCCCCGGCGGCGATCAATTTTGCGTCCACCTCCGACAACATCGGATCACGATCCACGCCCAGTTTAATGAACGCGGGTTTGATTCCCGTGCCTTCGATTCCCTTCCGCGCCTCCTCAATCCATCGCGCCGCTAACTCCTCCGGCGACTCCTTCCAGGCGTAACGGGGCAGAAACTTATCATTCACCGCCCCGTAAAGTCCCGTGTTGGTCAGAAACTGCATTCCCGTTTTTTCACTCAAGGTCCGCAACAACGTCGGATCCCGTCCAATAAAATTCGGGGTGCACTCCACTATCGTCCGCACCCCTCGCGCATACGCCGCCAAAACGTGGGGCAACGCCGCTGCGATCACCTCATCGGCTTCATACCGGTCCCGGCTTACTTTATCGGCCCCGATAAAATCCACCAACACATGCTCGTGACTCAGCGTCATCCCCAACTCAGCAACCCTACCCGTCACCGTCTCCACCCCCGCCGCACCGCATTCCACCCCCAATACTGCCACTAAAATCCCCAAAATGCCTATTCTATATCCGTGTTTATCTGTGTTCATCGGTGGTTAAAAATCTGTGCCTCACTGCCGTCTTCCCCTCTCACGTCAGCACCTCCCGCACCACTCGTCCATGCACATCAGTCAGGCGGAAATCGCGGCCCTGGAAACGAAACGTCAACTGCTCGTGATCGATCCCGAGCAGGTGCAGCACCGTCGCTTGAAAATCGTGCACATGCACCGGATCGCGCAGCACGTTAAAGCCGAGATCATCCGTCTCGCCGTAACTAAAACCCGGCTTCACCCCGGCCCCCGCCATCCAGCTCGTAAACGCATACGGATGATGATCCCGCCCCCAGCGATGCCGCTCGTCGAGCTTGCCTTGAATAAACGGTGTGCGCCCAAACTCACCGCCCCACACCACCAGCGTATCATCGAGCAATCCACGCTGTTTCAGATCCTGCACCAAGGCCGCCGCCGGTTGGTCCGTGTCACGACACTGATCATACAATTCCGTCGTCAATGAATTGTGCTGATCCCATCCCGCGTGCATCAGCTGGATGTAGCGCGACCCCCGCTCAATCAAGCGCCGCGCCATCACACAATTGTGGGCGAAACTTCCCGGCGTTTTCACCTGCGGTCCATAACTCGCCAACACGTCTGGTGACTCATCCGAAAAATCCGCCAACTCCGGCACGCTCATTTGCATCCGCGCCGACATCTCGTATTGCGTGATGCGCGTCGCGATCTCGGGATCACCGAGCTCGTGTAGTTTCCGTTCGTTGAGCTTCGCAATCTCGTCCAGCACGTTGCGCTTCATCTCGGCGGTAATGCCCGCCGCATTATCGAGATAAAGCACGGGCTCACTTCCGCCCCGAAACTTCACCCCTTGAAAGCGCGACGGCAAAAACCCGTTGCCCCAATAAAACTCATTAAACGTCTGCCCGCATGTCGTCGCCTGATTCACCGATGTCATCACCACAAACGCCGGCAGGTCTTCTGTTTCCGCTCCCAATCCGTAACTCAACCACGCCCCCAAGGCGGGCCGTCCCGGCAAGGGTGCGCCCGTTAACATGAAGGTCACCGCCGGCGCATGATTCACCGAATCCGTGTGCATCGATTTGATAAAACACAGGTCGTCCACAATCTTCGCCGTGTGCGGCAAAAACGCGCTCACCCAGGCGCCGCTTTGTCCGTGCTGCGCAAAGGGCTCGACCGGCGCCAGCATCAGCTTGGCTGCCCCTTTCTTTGTCATCGTGCTGAAAATCTTGTCGCCCACGTAGTCGCCCGGCACTTCCTCGCCGTGCATCTGTCGCAACCGGGGTTTCCAATCAAACAGATCCACGTGCTTGGCTTTCGGCGGCATATGCGGCAACCCCGGCAACCCGCCAAACCGGGCGGCTTTCTCCGTTCCGATCCCCGCCGCCGCGAGTCCGCTCCGGCCCAATAAATAGGCGAGCCCCGCCGTGCCTAACCCCGCCGCACTGTGACTGATAAATTGCCGCCGCGATAGATGCCGTTGTCGTTCATGGATCGGGTTCATCGTTTCAGCCTTTGTTCAACGTTTCGTCGAGATTCAACACACTCAAACACAACAGCGTCCACGCCGCGTGTTCGACCGGATCCAATTCCGCCGCCCGGGGCCACTCGCCCACCGCCAGCAGCTCCGTCGCATTGTCCGGCATCGCGGCAAACTCCCGCCGGTGCCGGGCCAACCCGTTGAGCAACACCGCGATTTCCTCCGCTG
>CAXBOL010000465.1:0-4696 GCA_963977295.1 uncultured Opitutaceae bacterium | reverse complement strand
CCACCAACCGCTGATCCCACTTTCCACTTTTGCAGAACTTGACGCACATAACTTCCAAAGTGCCCAAGGCATTGGCATAATACCCACCACCGCATGGATTTAGACTTTAACGCCAAGTCGAGCAGCCGCCGAGTCGAGTAGCCAATTCTTCAACTGCTTAACTTTGCGTTCTTACCGGCTTGGTGATTTTGCGTCAAAATCAGTCCAAATTACTCAAGCCGTTGGCATTATTGGCGCGCAGCATCGCTCCGCCGCCACCACGCCGCGCCGACCGCGATGGCGATCACCAGCCCTACTTCCGCCGGACGCGTCCACCAGGGATGCACATAGCTGACCACCGCCCCTCCCGCGTCCTGCCCCCAACCATGGGTGTAGGCCAGCGGGATCGCCACCAACACTCCCACGCCCCATCCGCTCGGCCGCACAGCCAAGCTCGGTAATAACCACAGGGCATACCACGGATTCACCACCGGCGCCCACCAAAAGGCCACCCCCAGAATCAACGCGATGGGTGGCCAAAGGGTCCGATCACCTTGACGCCATCTTAACCACATCCACCCAGCAAACCCCACCGTGAGCCCGAAACTCACCCGCCGTGCCCATTCGTCCGGCAGGAAGAAACCCAGCAACGCAAACCCGGTGGAGTTGTATTCAAAACGCTGACTCATCGCGACCAATGCCGGCCATTCCGCCCCGGATCCTTGCATCAAAAACCAGCCGTAGATCGCCAACACACTCGCAAGCATCGCACCTGCGCTCTTCCATCCGAAACGATCCACCACGAACGGAGCGATCACCCACCCCCAAGGCTTTACCGCAGCCGAGAACACTCCACTCACGGCTGAACCAGCCGCTTGCCCGTATTTCCAAGTGGCCAAAATCACGGCGAGTCCCGCGACCCCGATCGCATCCGGATGCCCGGCAAACGCCGTCTCTGTCACCGCCAACGGACACCACCACACCAGAATCCATCCTCGCCACCTCAGCACCCCCCGAGCAACCCACCAGCCCAGTCCCTCGATCACGACCAACCCCAACTTCAGCACCCCCAAACTCCCCAACCCCAGCCAGGCGGCCACCCCAAAGACGATCTGCGCGATCGGTCCATAAATCGTCTTAAAATCCGGGTGGTTGATCCCATCCAACGCCGCCGCCGCCGCCGGCGGAATCGGAGAGTCCATACCGAAAAACTCCAGCGGAGCCCGAGCGTAGGGATTTCCCGTTTCCATCATCTGATACCCGTCCCAAAGATACCGATGATAGTCGTCTTCCCAGGACGGCTCGGTGCCCACGCCCAACAATCTAAACAGCACCGCCCATCCGACCACGATCCAGCGCGCCTGCACCGATTCAGCGACCCGCCAAGCACCGAGTCCCAACCCCACCCAGCCACAGACCAGAGCGATAGCCAGAGCGGGACGCGCCTCCGCACTGTTCGCCTGCCACGCCAGGAAACCGTATCCGGCCAACGCCACCAGACCCGCGAGATGAAGCCGCCAGGTCATCGGGCGGGCTACCATGGCGTTTGGGTTAAACCGCTTCGGCGGTGCGAACGCATCATTCCCGGTTCCACCTCGTGTTTGGTTTGAACGGGCACCTCATGGGGGAAAATCGATTGCAACCCCTCAGGCAATCGCTGCCAGTCTTCCGGCCCCATCAGTAATTCCCACGGGTTTGCCGCCCCGCAAAGATGGGCCGTGCGATTCACGACATTGCCAATGACCGTATAATCCCGTCGCGCCTGCGAACCGACGGCACCAAAAATCACTTTGCCCTGCCCCACCGCGCCGCCCAAGGCCCAATTCTGCGGCCAGTCATGCGTCTGGGTTTGCACCCGGGAAAACAGCTCGCGACCACATCGAGTCGCCCGCTCCAAATTATCGGAATGACCCGAAAACACCGCCAGCACCGCATCGCCCATGAACTTATCCACGCTGCCGCCGTGCGCCACCACCACTTCGGTTTGCAAGGCGAGCAAATCATTGAGCCTACGCAGCAGATCCGCCGGAGTCATATCTTGCGCCGATTGCGTAAAACCGCGCACATCCGTCATCAGAATCGCCGCATTCCGCTCCTGTCCCTCCATCCAATTTTCTACGTAACGACTCTTCTCGACCGCCTGCGCCGTAAACTGGGAAACAAACGGCAGAAGCTTCAATTTTTCGCCTACCGAGTAGGCCATGCTGTTGAAGGTCTCGGCCATCGCCGCGATCTCATCCTTGGAGGTCAGCGTCAGTTTCACGTCCGTTTCCCCGCGCTCAAATCGTTTAATGGCCACCGCCAATTGCTCGATGCCAGAAGTCAGTCTGCCGGTCAGGAAAAGCACCGCGAGCAGGCCGATTACGAGGGCGAATCCTGTCACCAACGCTTCGATGAGAATCTTGTCCCGCAAGGCTTGATTGTAGCGATCAACTTTCGCGTCCACCTCCAACACCGCCACAATATCGTCCGTCGAATTACGGATCGGCGCGTATCCACTAATCCATTCACCCACGTCCGATTCGTATATGTCCGTCGAGGTCACCGCCCCCTCTTTCAACGCCCGCAGAAACGCTTGCTGGTTTTGCTCCCTAATCTGGTAGCGGTTGGCGATATACGGCGCTTCCGCTGTCATCACCACAAACTCGGTCACAAACTCACCCTCACCTGGCACGGGGCGCAGCACGTAAATCTCCTCCCGCGTCAACTCGTTGCGAACGCGAATCTGCTCCAACAGCGAGCGGGCCAATTGGAATTCGTCCGTGAGGTAATCCAGTTGAAACTCAATAAATTCCAGATCGTCGCCTTTGATCGCCACCGCTCCGGTTCCCGCAATCGTCTCCACCCGGCGCTGAAACTGCTCCAGCACCTCGGCCCGACTCATAAGATAGTTGGTCAGAAACAACGCGCCACTCACGAGCAAGGATAGCCCCACCATCGCCATGGCCGCGCGAAACCGCAACTGACGCCACCACGGTATCGCGGTCGCAAATGGGGATGTGTTCGATTTAAGCAGCTCCAAGCGCATAACCATTTAAGGCAAATCGCGGGGATGCAATCGGCGACTAAACCCGATTCTCGACCAAATGCCAGTCAGCCAGGGTATCGACATCCCTTAGTTCGTTCAGCTCCTGCCATGCGATCGCCCGAGTCCGCAATCGCTGCCTTGTCTGCTCGGCCACCGCTCCCGTGCTCCACGCAATGCCCTCGAAAACCTCCGGGTGCTCCCGACGCAAACCGAGTAGATAATATCCACCATCTTTCGAGGGACCGAGCACGACTTCGTGCGACTCCAGGCCCCTCGCGGCAGCGGTAAATTCCCTCCCCCCCAATTCGGCACAATCTCCCCCAATCAACAGCACCCTGGCGGCTCCGCGTATAAATGCACCTTCGACGGCGAACGCTAATTTCGCGCCCAAGTCCCCCTCTCGCTGAGCCACGAATTGACGCCCGGGGGCCTCGCCCAACCAACGCCGCATCTCCGCTTCGGCGGCAGCCGGCGTAAATTGCACCTCAACCGACCACCCTGTCGGCAGCGCCGCCATCTGACGCGCGACCAGACGCCGATACGCATCCAACGCGGCCGCGTCCCCAATCTCCGCAGCCAACCTCGTTTTCACCCGACCCAATTGCGGCGCCTTGAGGAATATTAGGATCGTAGGGTTCACGCCCTCACCTCCCTCGCCTTGCTCCACCAGAACCCGAGTAACAACGGACTCCACAACATCAGACGCTCCAGCGGCGACTGACTCCATTGACCGCTTTGCGCCAAGGTCTCCCACGACCAAAAATAAACAAAGGCACTCACACTGACCAACTGCACTCCCAGGTTGCGAGTGGCGACGGCGAAGGGCACCAACCACACAAAATACCACGCATGCACCGACGGCGAAAAGACCAGCAACGCCACCAAAAGGGACTCCCCGAATTCCCGCAGTGATTTCGCCCGCAGAAACACCCACACTGCCACGGGCGCGAAGAACCACCCCAGCCAACGATTCTTAAACGCCGACTCCGGCCACACCGTTTCCAACAGCCACGGGAAGAATTCCGCTGTCCGGGCGTAACTTACGAATTCCTTTGGGGCGAGGGGTCCAACACGGCCAAAATCATGTGAAAACCACCCCAACGCCAACGCCAGTGGAATCAGCGACACGGCGCCCAGGATCAGAGCCTTCGACCACTGCCCAGCCCGAAGTTTTGTCCACACCACCCAAGCCACCAACGGCGCCGTGATCCACTTCAGCCCCGCCGCCACACCCAACCACCACACGCCGCTCAGGGCGCCGTCGGATTTAGTTTCCCCGCGTTCCCAAGCCAGCCATCCGGCGACCATCGCCAGCATCAACACCGGTTCGTAATGCGCACCTCCTGCCCCCACATAAATCACCAGCGGATTCCACGCATACAACAGCGCCGCGCCCGCCCCAAACCGGCGCGCCAGCAATCCCGCCACCGCTAAATCGGCCGCCACAAACGCAATCTTAAACGCCGTCACTGATACCGAGACCAACGTAACGAGTCGCAACATGATCTGCGCCAGAGGTGGATAAATCGCCGAAGCCTCGGGGTGGTTGATCAAGACCCAAGTCTCGTCCCGCCAGGTGACAAGCAAGGGATCCGACGGCGAATGCAAATACGGCGAGAATCCCGCACTTTGCATCCTCCCTTCCCACAAATAGCGCCACACATCATCCCCCGGCGCCATGGGGAGAAG
>CAXBOL010000464.1:0-4705 GCA_963977295.1 uncultured Opitutaceae bacterium | reverse complement strand
TGCCGTAGACGGGGATGGGATCGCCGCGCAGCGCCTTGAGGATGACGACGGGGATAAGTTTTTCCGGAAACTGGAACGGGCCGTAGTTGTTCGAACAATTGGTGACGAGGACGGGCAACTTATACGTGTCGGCCCAGGCCCGGGCGAGGTGATCGGAAGCCGCCTTGCTGGCGGAGTAAGGGGAGTGTGGGTCGTAGGCCGTGGTTTCGGTAAAGAGCCCGGTGGCACCCAGTGAGCCATAGACCTCGTCGGTCGAAACGTGGAGGAAGCGAAACCGGGAGCGGGCGTCGCCGGTCAGTTTGTCGAAGTGAGCCCGCGCGCCCTGCAGCAAGTTAAAGGTGCCGACGATATTGGTGTGAATAAATTGACCGGGCCCGTCGATCGACCGATCCACATGAGATTCGGCGGCCAAGTGCATCACCCAGTCGGGTTGAAAATCGACGAATAATTGCGCAGTCGCTTCGGCGTCGCAGATGTCGGTTTGGGAAAACTGGTAGCGAGGATCTTCGGCCAGATCCACCAAGGAGTGGGGGTTCCCCGCGTAGGTAAGTTTGTCCACGTTGAGGACGTGGTGGTCGGGGGACGCCAGTAAGTGCCGAACGAGGTTGCTGCCAATGAATCCACAGCCGCCGGTAACGAGAATTTTCATATTAGCCTAGTGCCGATATCTGCGATTCACGCTTGGCAAGTTCAAGATCAGATTCGGTCATGATTTTCACCAGTTCTTTGAACCGCACTTTGGGCTCCCAGCCTAATTGGCGTTTTGCTTTGGCGGGATCTCCGATGAGCAAATCGACTTCGGATGGACGCTCATAGCGGGCATCGTATTTGACGTATTTTTCCCAATCAAGATCGAGCAGCGCGAAGGTTTCCTGAATGAATTCCTTCACTGTATGCGTCTCGTTGGTTGCAACGACGTAGTCATCAGCCTCGTCTTGCTGCAGCATCATCCACATCATTTCCACGTATTCCTTGGCATACCCCCAGTCGCGACGGGCATCGAGGTTTCCCATGTACAGTGTATCCTGTAGTCCTAGTTTGATGCGGGTTGCCGCTCGGGTGATTTTACGGGTGACAAAGGTCTCACCTCGCCGGGGTGATTCGTGGTTAAAGAGGATCCCATTGGAGGCGTGCAGGTTGTAGCCCTCACGGTAGTTTACCGTGAGCCAGTAGGCATACATTTTTGCACAACCATACGGGGAACGAGGCCAGAAGGGCGTGGTCTCCGTTTGCGGCACTTCTTGCACCTTACCGAACATCTCTGAAGATGAGGCCTGATAATACCGACACTTTTTCACTAGGCCCGCCTCGCGGATCGCCTCGAGGATGCGGACCGCCCCTACCCCGACCACATCTCCCGTATATTCAGGAATATCGAAAGACACCCGAACATGCGACTGAGCGCCCAAATTATAGATTTCATCAGGCTGTAGATCGTAAAGTAATTTCACCATCTGTACACTGTCAGCCAGATCCCCATAGTGTAGAAAGAGATTCACTCCATTGATGTGCGGATCTCGGTAAAGGTGATCGATTCGGCTCGTGTTGAAGGTCGAAGACCGACGGATGACTCCGTGGACTTCATAACCTTTTTCCAACAACAATTCGGCTAAATACGAGCCATCTTGTCCAGTAATTCCAGTAATAAGTGCTTTTTTCGGCATAGTTAGTGGCTATAAATTAATCTAAGATCGGATCCGGCCCCAAACAAAAGGAGTCAATACTTAACCCTTGCGGTCTATCACTACGCTATCAAAAGGAGACAGGCGGGACGTAGCGCGGCGCCTAGCGCCAAAGCTTCGCCCCGTCGCGTCCGTGGGACGTAACCGGTTTGAAATTGAACTGTGAGGTCGCACGACATGGTCGTGTCGGACTGAGATTGATGACCTCAGCCCAGAAATTTGCGGATCCAGGGAAGCAGCCCGGAGGCTTTACGGCGCCATTTACCGAGTTTGTTCACCCGGCCGGACAACACCCGCCGCGACGCGGGGTCGACTTCGGTTTGGCTCAAAAGTGTTTCCAACCGAGCCATCCGCTCGATGCTGCCTTTTAATTGCGGCTCCAGGCGGCCGGCCAAGAGAGCTTGGAGCAGTTTTTTTAACTCCAACTCCGGTTCGAAAAATTCCCGTCGGTCGGACGCACTCGTCACGGAGCGAATCGCCCCGATTTCCTTCAGGGACCGAATCCCGCCGCTCACGGACCCTTTGCTGAGGTCCAATTGCTCATGAATCTCCGCGAAGCAGAGCGGCTGAGCCGTGGCATACAGAAGACCGTAGATTTCTCCGTAGGATTTAGGCAGTCCCAGGGCGTGCACAACATCTACGAATGTAGCGATTATTTCGCGTTCGAAGGCTGAAAGTCCATTCCTCGTCGCCGCGCCACCCTCCCCGATCAGATTCGAGGCGGTCTCGGACTCGGACTGGAAAGTCGTGGAGGAGGACACGAGAGCGAGTTGATCACTCGCCGCACTCAGTTCAATTCATTTTGAACTGAACTAGTGTGACTTCTTGGCGCAGGAGGAGCCGATTTTAACGCAAAGGCGGTAAGGTGGGGAGGACGCGGTGGCGCGTCGCGCCAGTTGAGGCAGAAAGTTTAAAGTTGAAGACAGGATGCGCGTTTCGCTGAATGACCAACGTCCAATGACGGAAGGCGCTTCGCGTGCCTAATGAAGAATTGTGAATGTAGAATTGTGAATTATTCGGAGCGCTGCGCTCTCAATCTAAGGAGTCAATACTTAATCCTTGTGGTTGGTCGTCGATTGCAAGGCGCTTAGCGCGCCGGTTGAAGTTGGGAGTTTAAGTTTAAGATGGAATGCGGGGTGGACGGCGAAGGGGCAGTTGGGTTTTTCGAGAACGAGAACGAGTATGAGAACGAGAACGATTTCGGGGTTGGAGAAAGGTAGGGCGTGACCGCTGGGCGCGCCGCAGGCTGACGGTCGAGTGAGTGGTGGCAGACTAAGTGGATTCCGGCGGTGAGGCAGACGCGGACGGCCCAGCGGTCCGTCCCTACCTCGGAAGCAGCGGTCTTAAGGTGGCGGAGGGGCTGACGGGGCTTTCGAGAACGAGAACGAGAAAGAGTACGAGCACGATTTCGTTGGGACGGCGGAGGGGCAGATGGGATCGCGTGCGAGCACGGCTCCTACTCGAGGAACTGGAAAGTGCGGGCTTCCACCGTCGTCGCGCGTTGGCGGGACTTCCTCCTTCGCTGAAGCTTCTGCGGACAGGATGGCGGACAGGAAAGCACCGCACTACGGCTGCCGATTCTCCAAGTGGGAAGTCACTCTCCCCTCACCCGCAAATCACGCCTCTGCTCTGAACTTTTTCCGCACCTTCCCCCCACAGCGGAACCCGGGTTAACCCGAGCGGCCACGATTTACCCGAAACTCACCAAGCAGGTTGCGGACGAAGAACATGTGACGATTCAGAATCAAGACGCCGCCAGTTCTTGGAAGCTGAAATCCTTGATCGAGGCAGAGGTCTTGGCATGCTCGATTGTCATGCTGACAAGGCGTCCGTGCGCGTCGAGATCCACGTAGATGTCTTCGCTGATTTCCTTGGTCTCAGCCACTGGCAAAGCAGCAAACTCCAACAACGCGGTGTCGGTGTCGGGGAAATATTTGATTTTCATAGGTGAGTTCCTCGGTCGAAAAAAGCATTGTGCACGGTTTGTCCGTCTTCCAACAAGACCACACGTAAAACCCGTGAACCATTTTCCGCAATCTTTCCCCAGCGTCTGATTCGTCCATCTGACTGGATTTGCTCACGTTCCGGGTGCCGGATCACACTTTGTATCCACTCGTCGCGTATAATTGCGCGGTCCGCTCGGTCTCGGGTATGCAAGAAATACTGGGTGACCTTCACACGTAATTCGATCTAAGGGTGAAGTCGGGCTTATCTGCTTGGAAAGCGATCAGATCTTTTCCGGCACAGAATGCCCGCGTCTCTTCACCGGCCAATGTGAGATCCAGCAGTAACTTCCGGACGCTATGCGGCATAGATCAGTGATTTTGATCGATCGACTTCTTGCTGAAACAGCGAATTCCGAAACCGCTGCGCTGTCAGCAAGTCAACCGGTCGGCCATAAAGGGCCTCCAGTTTTCCTTTGAAGCCCATAAATTGATCGAATGCCCCGTCGGTCCCTGTCCGATCGAACTTCACCAAAAAATCGAGATCACTGGTCGGCGTCATTTCTCCAGAGACCACAGAACCAAAGGCATAGAGCTCCCTAACCTGGTAGGCTCGGCAAGTATTGCGCAGCGCTTCAGTTTGGAGATCGGACACCGTCATATTCAGTAAATTAGGAGATTTCCCTGCTTTCACTGCAAGACTGAAGCCGGCGGCGCTGCGCCGCGGCGGTGCGCCAGTTAAAGGTGGAAGTTCAAGTTGAAGGTGGGATACTCGTTGCGCTGAATGACCAATGTCCAATGACGGAAGGCGCTTTGCGTGCCTAATGAATAATTGTGAATGTAGAATTGTGAATTATCTGGAGTGCGGGATGGACTGGTTTGTTTCTTTAACCACAGATGGACACAGATGGCTCCACTACCGTTACGCGATGGAACCCGTCAGCCTGATGTATTTTAGGTGGAAATGAATTCATCAGGATGGGGTTTGAGTCTGGATCAGTGTCAATCTGTGTTCATCTGTGGTTAATTGATTCTCGAAGCGGTGGAGGGCCTGCGTGGCTAATGAAGAATTGTGAATGT
>CAXBOL010000463.1:0-4709 GCA_963977295.1 uncultured Opitutaceae bacterium | reverse complement strand
TGTTCGCTACGGGTAATCGGCTGAAGGTGATGGTCTGTTGGTTGCGGCCCACCTTTGTGCGCTCGTCGTAGGCTAGGCTAAGGTGCTCATAAGCCGCGGCCAATTGACCTTCAGTCTCCAACCAGTTGGCGAGTTCCGCCCGGAGCACGATACGCCAGTCGGCATCGTCATCCTTGCTGGCTTGGTCGATCCCTTGGCGAAGCGATGCGATGGCTTGCTCCGGTTGGTGGGTGGCTTTCTGAACTTGGGCCATCAGCTGCCATTGTGCGGGGGAACGGTGTAGGCCGGATTGGGCCTGCAACTCGGTGACAAATTCAAAATTTCGCAAAGCGAGGGCCATGTCGCCCACCGTCACGGCCAGCTCGCCGAGATGTTGGTAGGCCACTGCTTTTTCGGCGACGGTCTTCGCTACCGGGAGGGCTCGTTGCCAGATCTTTTGCAGCGTTTCGTGGTGCTGGGGGTTTCCATGCGAGTAGTATCTTGCTTGCTGCTCGAGCACGGCGAAAGGATGGCGCGAGGGTAGATTCAGAATCCTCTCAAACAACTGATTCGCCTGCTCCCGGCCTCCGCTCACTTGATGGATTTTAGCCAAGAGCAGCCAGGCATCTTCGAGCGGGTTGGGACGGTTCAGCACTTCGGCCATGGCAGCCAGCTCTCGGGCGAGCACGGCGGCTTCTCCACGCTGGCCGATCCAAAAAAGGTAGCGGGCGTTTTCCAATCCGTCGCTCAGGATGCCGTCGGCGTCTTCAAGTTCCCGGGAAATTTGGAGTGCCCCGCGGCTTTGGCCGATGGCCTCGGCCCAGCGTTCACGATGGGCGGCGATGCTGGCCAGGTCCCGCAGGACGGTGCGTCGGGCTTCAGCGGCGGATTCACCCGATTCCTCCTCTCGTAGCGTGACGACTTGCTCGAAGTGCGCTTCATCAACGGGGGATACGCTCAACTCTGCTACGGCATCCGGATAGGAGGTATCCGATGCGACCAAGGCGCAGGCCGCCAGCATCATGCTGATGCCGAGGAGCAGCTGGAAAGGAGGCAATGCACGGGTTACCATCAAGGGTTGCGTTTGTGCGGTAACCGGGGGGCACGGGCAAAAAGAAAACGAGGCCCACTACGGCCTCGTTGTGATCATTGAACTGAAGGTCGCTTTTACTTCCCGTCGATCAGGCGGCCCAGGCCGCCGAGCACGGAGCCTTCGCCGGTTTGGCGTCCGCCGGCGCGGGGAGCGGAGGCGATGATGCGATCGGCCAGACGCGAGAAGGGCAGGGACTGCAGCCACACCTTACCCGGGCCCCGGAGGGTGGCGAAAAACAGACCTTCCCCGCCGAAGAGGGCGGACTTGATGCCGCCCACGAACGTGATGTCGTAATCGACGCTGGGTTGGAATCCGACGATGCACCCGGTGTCGACCCGCAGGCTTTCGCCCGGTTGCAACGTGCGCTCGTAGAGGGTGCCGCCAGCGTGGAGGAAGGCCCAGCCATTGCCTTCGAGGCGTTGCATGATGAAGCCTTCACCACCGAAGAGTCCGGCCCCGATCCGTTTATTGAAGGCGATCCCGACGCTCACGCCTTTGGCGGCACAGAGAAACGAGTTCTTTTGCGCAATGAGCTCCCCGCCCACGTCAGGCAGATGCACCGGCAGAATCTTGCCCGGGTAAGGCGCTCCGAAGGCGACGCGACGTTTGGCGTAACCTTGATTGAGAAATACGGTCATGAAGAGTGACTCGCCCGTGAGCAGTCGTTTGCCCGCCCCCATGAGGGCGCCGACAAACCCATCGGTTTTGGCGGAACCATCGCCGAAAATGGTCTCCATCGCAATGCCGTCTTCCATATACATCATACCCCCGGCTTCGGCGACGACCGCTTCTTGCGGATCGAGTTCGATTTCGACGAACTGCATGTCGTCGCCTTCAATTCGGTAGTCAATTTCGTGCATGGAATTCATGAGGGAGAATTTGTGAGATGGGGTGATTATTGTGAACTACGAAATCGGTCTGGAACGTTGGTGATCGATGTCGGAGATGAGGAGAAAAGTGAACGCCCGCGCCGGTTAAAGCACGGGCGGTTAGGGTTAGGTCAATTAGGCTGCGAGGGGAAGGCTTTCGGCGGGCTTGGCGACCGAAACGGTGGAGAATTTAGACGAGTCTCCGATTGGTCGGGCGTAGTCGTTGAAGGCGAGGGCGCTGACGCCGACGAGGGTGCTGAAGCCGAGGATCGCCGCGGCGCTGGCGCCGGCGACGACGGCCAACGGAGCGAGCACGATTGAGGAAATGAGGATGAGGGAAGTTTTCATTGGTTTTTGAATTTAAAGTTTATGTCTGATGCAGAGGAATACTCAGCAGGTCTGGGTAAAGTTGCAGAAATTCGGGAAAATTATTTTGCGCCATTAGCGGGCACAAAAAACCCCGGCACCATTCACGTGGGGAATCGGACCGGGGGTTGCGAGTAACCGAACTTAGGCGGCGAGAGGGAGGCGTTCCTTGGTCTTGCGGGCAGCGACTGGACTTGCCGTCGCCGCGTAGGAAATTTTTGCTCCGTAATCGTGCACGGCGATGGAGCTGAGGCCCACGGCGGTGACGATGGAAATCGCTGCAGCGGTGCTGAGTCCGATCGCGATCGCGGCCGGAGTGATGACGGTGAGGGAGAGAAGAATGAGAGAAGCTTTCATGATGTTTTTGGATTTAAAATTGCTGTTGATATCCATAAAACGCCGCAGCACCCCCGAAAGTTTCAAAAATCAAAAAAATATTTCCGATCCTCCCCCGACCGAAAGTTCATCGTCTGAATCGGGTTGAGTAAAATGTGCCCGAACTATGAATACATGGGCTCCGTTGCCCTTCGAAACGTGCCGTTCATCGCGCATCGAAGCCGATTATCCGCGGCCCCGATATAGCAGAGATGATCAAATACCTTTGGGAGAATCTCGATGATTCGTGATCGGGAAGCCGTGAAGTGGGTAAGTCTAATCGAGGGTGAAATAAAGGAAAATTAACCGTGTGGTGGCCATGGCGAATGTAGTGTTGGTGGCTTGCGGGCATGGTGTTTCTTGCCGTGATTAACCTCCTCCTCTGACCACCCGAACCAACCGAATTTATCCCTCGTTTAGCGGAGTAGCGCGGGATCATGAGCGGAACGAACTCCGCCAGTTTCTTCGTGGTCGCCTTGCCCTCCATCTTTTGCGGTTCGTCGAGGATCAGAATAGGCCGGTTCTTCCGGATGACATCGGTGGGATGGCGGGACTGGAAATCATCCAATTCCTGGTAGATTCGTAGCGCATCATCGCTGCGTGCCGTAAACGCCTGCACGTAGATGATCATCGCGATGATCGCGGCGTCGGATGAAAAACTTTCCAGATTGTGCAGCAGCTTGGAATTGGAGGCGAAGTGGCGGGAGCGCTTGCCGTAGAGCTCAAGAAAATGCTCCCCATGAGTTCCTGCCGCAATTGGTTAAACTCGATGGCGCGCTTGAGATTCCCGGTCGCTGCGTCCTAGGCCTCGGTGATGCAGTTGGGAAAAAGGGCGTCGGTCATGCGGGGGTGAGGAAAGGATTAATCACGCGAATGCCTCCGTAGTTCTGACCGTGGTTGAGGTCTTCGGTGAAGAGTTCGCGGGCGCCGCTGATCTGCGCGGCGGCGAGGATTTGTGCGTCCCAGAGGGAAACTTGCCAGCGGCTTTGCAGGGAAAGCCCCAACCGAAACACGGTCAGGGTGTTGTCGATGACCGGCCAGCGGGAGAAATCGTCGATGAGCGACGCAGCGTCGGCCGTCGCACGGCCAGCGCGGACAAAATTGACATAAAACTCCTGCAAGACCTGAACGCTGATGGCCGTGCGGCCCGGCTGAAGCCAGGCCTGCTCCAGCAGAGACTGGGCGATGCGACGCTTGTCCGGGGCGTCGAGATCGTAGCCGTAGAGAAGGATATTGGTATCCAGAAACCGCTCAGCGGGCATGGGTTTGATCGCGGGTCAGGGGTTGGCCACCCAAGTGAAACCCTTGACGCAGGCGCGCCAGCGCATCGGTGGGGGGAGGCTCGGCTGCTTCCTCCTTCAACACGCGCTCCAGCCCCTCGATCACTAGATTCTTGATGGAGGTGCGCCGCCGGGCGGCAGCGATCTTGGTGCGCTCCAAAATGCTGTCGGGCAAATCGATGGTGGTTTTCATATGGCCATAAATACGGGAATATTGTTCCGCTTCAAGTCATGAGTGCGGTGAGTTCCGCCTGGATCGACCGCAGGGAGGCGTTGAGCTCCACCTGGCGATGGAACTGGTTTTCCTGCGAGAGTCGGGCGACGAGTTGCCGGTGGGTTTTGCGGTTCGCTTCGACTTGTAGGCTGCCGGTCACCATGTCTGCAAGGGCCTCACCCTTTCGTGTCGGTAGCGCGATGTGCTGGCACAGAATCTGTGCTTAGAGTCCGGCCAGATCGAGCGCGACGGGCAGCGGCGGGCGGGGCGCGGAAAGCGGCTGCGGTTCGGTGTGGAAATAGGCTTCGATCACCCAATTACTCCCCGCCGGCCTCACTGGACTGCTTGTAGGCGGAGGAGGAGAGGAAGCGGTCGGCGTGGGTAACGGTTCCGACTTCTCCATTGATCCGATTGGCAACCGGGGCCCGGCTTCTCGCAATTTGGCGAGACGTTTCAGCGCTGCCTAAGCGTGCATCTGAGGACGTTAGAAGGCACCTCTGTCTTCACGTTGGAGCGCGCCGCGCAAGAGCGGC
>CAXBOL010000462.1:0-4713 GCA_963977295.1 uncultured Opitutaceae bacterium | reverse complement strand
GGTTGCAGGGTCCATATGGAAAAGGATCAGGAAGTTTTAAGAGCGCGGATGAACGGAACCATCGCTTCTATTTCGTCTTTCGTCATTTTTTCGGTGTAGCTCGGCATTTCCTCTTTGCCTCGGTCGCTGGTGACACCTTCGACGATATATTTGATGATATCTTCGTCCGTCATCTCCGCTTGCACCGCCGCATCACGGTAGTCTTTGAGCTTCAATTTACGTCCGGGCTTGGTGTTGCCTGAGCCATCCTTGGCATGGCACCGGGAGCAATACTCGCTCCAATTAGCGGCGGCATCGGCCGCGATCGAAGTTGACGCGAATAAGCCGGTCAAAGCCAGGGTGAGAATTATCTTAGAGGGTTTCATAGCTTGGAAGGGTATTAAGGGGACTAGAATTTGTGCTGAACTTTGGCGTAGAAGGTATGGGCCTGGTAATCACTGAAGCCACCCACGAGTTCATCATTGTTTTCGGCATAACTGTAACGGAAGTGGTAAACGAGATTTTCCGTCGCATTATATTTCCACGTCAGTGCGACGCGAGACTGATCGAAGCCTGAAAGATAGGGCACGGTCAACGCAGAGCTATCCACGTAGTTGTGAGCGGACGACCGGGTGAAGTCCAAGAGCAGATCCGATTTCTCCGAGACGACCATGCCTCCGGTCAGACTGGCGTAGGTGTAAGAATTATCGCCGTCCAAAACCAGCACCGCTGCCGGAGTGGAGAGTTTGTCAGTCACCGCATTAACCGAACCCATAATGTAGTAACGCGGAGTGGGCAACCAAGTGAAGCTCTGACTGAACACGCGGGAAATGAGCTCGGAACTCTTAGCCTTGGTGAAGCCCGCCTCCGTGGTCACGACCGAGTTATCTTGGATGTCGTAACGGGTAATCAAGGTTACGTTCGTCCGCGGCCGCCATGTCATGCGGACGTTGAAATCCGTGGTCTCAAAATCCTGACCGATGATGTAAGCCGGATAGCGATCCGAAGTGCCGGCGGGGGTGGAGTCCCGCAGGTTGGCAAAGTCGTTTATGCGCAGCCGATAGTAGGCTTGGGTCGCGAAGGTGAGTCCCGGTTTGGCATACCAATTGGCCGTGTAGGTGTATTGTTGGGTCGAACGCTCGAGACTCGTATCGCGGTCGATATCGATATGAGCGGTGTGACGATCGATCAACTCTTCCATGAGTTCACCATCCCCCGTCAACCACTCGGCCCGTAGGTTGTGCGTCCAGTTGGGAATCCCCGTGTAGCGGGCCTCGATGCGGCCACTGACCTCTTGCCAGTCTTTGCTACTATCGCCGCCAAACTCTTCTAGCGCCATCGGACGGGCGGAGCCTCCCCCGACTGCGGTTTCAATAAATTCCGACATACTGTCCACGCGTAAATCTTCGAAGCGCACGGTCGGTATGATTTTCCATCCGGGAGCCGGCGTGTAGACCAAGTTCAAGTTGGCGACGGTCTGCTTCAGTTGGTTCTCACCACTCAAGTTGTAGTAGCCTTCGTCGCGCTGTTGCCGCGTGGCGTAATCCGCCGTGAAGATCGGATCGTATCCATTGGAACCAAAGATCCTGGTGCCGTCCAGTTGGGTGTCCAACTTGGTGTAAATGGCGCCCACCGAGAACTTCAATTGCTCGTTCAAGGTCTGCTGCACGTAACCGTGGGTGGCAAACAAGTCGTTCGAGGTTTCGTCACTGGTGGTCAGATAGCGATCGGCCGATTCAAACGGGCGCCGCCGAGTGTTTTTGAGATTATTGAGGTCCGTTGTTTGGTAACGCACCCCCGCTTTCCAATCGGTCTTTTCGCCATCGTCGCTCACGTCGAGCGTGACGGTATCGCGTGTCTCATCGAGATCGTAGAAAGTCGGCACGATATACCGGGAACCCGCCGTGGAAAGATTGCTATCGCCCCAGTGCGTCGAGCCCTTGGTTCCATTGCGCGTGTCACGCTCATACCGAAACACCCAATGCGGTTGATCTTCCGGCGTATAGCCGAACTCCAACCACAACTTGGCTCGGTCCGTCGCAGTCACATCTGAAATCACGGGCAACCACCTGCCGTCGGTCGGTATGTAGCCTCCATCCGCATCGTAAAAGGTGCGAAACTGGGAATAGCCGGCGTCGATGTAGTAGGCGTCAAACTTCTCGAACTTCAGTCTCAATCCATAGTTCTCGTCGCCGACCATCGCTCGGCCTTTGACGGTGAGGATCGTATCATCGACTTCGCGCACCAACATCAGTTCCTCCAACCCACCGAAGCCGTCCTTCTGATGCATGGTGTGGGATTGGAAGGCTGCCCGATTACCGTCGAGCAAGGTGCCTCCGGCCGCGGCCGACACCGTGCCACTGATGTAAACTTGGGCCGTCAGTGGGCAGGCCACGATGGCGACCAGGGTGGTCGCCCGCATTATCCGAATCAGAAAAGAGTTCATCGCCGTGGAGTGGTGTTAAGGGTTAAAGCAAGGGTTAGAAGCGGAGGGAGGAGTTGACGTGAGAGCCGTGGATGGCCTCGTGGCATCCGGCGGTCCAACACGTGCCGCGAGTCACAAAACTATTGTGATTACGACCACCGATGAGCAGATCACCCGTGCTGGTTTGTTCTTGGAAGTGGCACTGCAAGCAGAGCGTTTGATTGCGGGCTTTAAGCATCTTGTCGTTCACCGAACCGTGCGGAGAGTGACAGATCGTGCAGCTTTCCCGAGCGGCTTCGTGCTCGAAGACAAACGGTCCGCGTTGCGCTTCGTGACACTTGAAACACGTGTCATTCGCCCCCGCCAGTTGCATACCGCCGCCGAGGGTGGCATCGCCGGAGTGCGAGTCGTGACAATCCGTGCAGGCCAGCTGGTCTGTTCCCACCGGGTGAGCATGCGGCAGAGCAAATTCGCCCCGCTTGTCCAAGTGGCATTGGAAACAGGTTTCCGGATTGCCGCGGGGATTGACGATCGTGCCCAGCTCACCGCCGGATTGGTTGTGCAGGCTTCCCGGGCCGTGGCAGGATTCGCAGCCAATGTCTTTCGCGTTATCCCCGTCCGCCATCAAACGGGCATGGGTGGCGTCGTGAAAGCTGGAGGAGATCTGATCGTGACACTCCACGCAGGTTTGGGATCCCACAAATTGAGCCCCCATGACCGCGGGCGGCATGATGATGGTGCGCTGCACCATGACACAGGATACGAAGACCAAGCTCCATCCTGCTACCGCGCCAAAAAGTAAGTTGGTTTTATTCCATCGAGCCCAGGTTTTCATAAGGCATGCAGCATTAAAGGGGGGATTAAGTAAGGGTGTTAGTCTGCCACCGGGCGATCCTGTGACCAACGATCCGGCTTCACCCTCCATCATAGACAAACCGGTCCCGGCTGACCTCTCATTTTTTGTAGTATGATGCGCAGAGTTTGCGCCGAAGTGGATTTTCCGCTCACTCTGGTCGTTTACTTCGAACAACTTCCATGGCCGACTTCCTCGACAACACTCCGACTAAGACTGATCCACTGCGCGTCGAACGCGCCTACCTCGTGGGCGTGCAAACCGCCGACATGGTCTCCGGCGAGGGCGACGAGCTCCTCCGCGAGCTCAAGGAGCTGGTCGAAAACCTCGGGATCAGCGTAGTCGGTTCCACCCTGGTCAATCTGCGCAAACCCACCCCAGCCACCCTCCTCGGAAAAGGTAAAACCGAGGAGATTATCGGTCAGGCGCGTCTGTTGGAATGCGATGTGATTGTCTTCGACGAAGGCCTCACTCCCGCCCAACAACGCAATTGGGAAGCCGATTCAAAAATCACGGTGATCGATCGCCAAGAAGTGATTCTCGATGTTTTTGCGGACCGCGCTCAGACCCGCGAGGCCGTGCTCCAGGTCGCCCTCGCGCGAATGGAGTATTCCCTGCCTCGCCTCACCCGCGCCTGGACCCACCTTTCCCGTCAACGTGGCCAGGGCGCCATGAGCGGTGAAGGTGAAACCCAACTCGAAGCCGACCGCCGCATCGTCCGCGATCGTATCACCCGCCTCAAGCGCGAGCTGCAAGAGGTGCAACAACATCGCGGCGTGCAGCGCACCAAACGACGGCGCGTGCCCGTGCCCACCGCCGCCATTGTGGGTTACACCAATGCCGGTAAGTCCTCCCTCCTTAACGCCCTCACCGGGTCCGACGTGATGGCCGAGGACAAGCTCTTTGCCACCCTTGATCCCACCACGCGTCAACTGCTGCTCCCCGGCAATCAAAAGCTGCTTGTTACGGACACCGTGGGATTCATTCGCCGCCTCCCCCACGGTTTGGTCGACGCATTCAAGGCCACCTTGGAGGAGGCCATTGTATCGGACTTTTTGATTCATGTGCTTGATGTCACCGCCGCCAGCGTGGCCGAACATCAGAAAACTACCATCGGCGTGCTCAAAGAATTAGGCGCAGATGATCGTCCCCTCCTCACCGTTTTCAATAAAGTCGACGCCGCCACCCCCGAACAAATCCATCGGGCCAAGCTGTTGGCCCCGGACGCACTATTTTTGTCGGCCCACACCGGCGCAGGGTTGGGGGAACTCATCGGTCATTGCACCGACATCATTCGCGAAACGTTTGGCAGCGCGGAACTCTTTGTGCCGCACAATCGCTACGATGTGATTGCACGCCTCCATCAAGTTGGCCACGTTCAGGAAGAGGAATCCTTGGATGACGGGGTCCGCCTCATCGGACGTTTCCCTCCGGCCCAGCGCGGCATCTTTGAGCC
>CAXBOL010000461.1:0-4719 GCA_963977295.1 uncultured Opitutaceae bacterium | reverse complement strand
GGTGCAGCTGGCTAGTGCGCCGAGGACAAACAGGATGGTTTTCGGAAGAGGCATCATTTGCGACGGAGATTCAGTTTAAGGAGAGCGTTGGTTTTTGAGACCGACTCGTTCGCGCTCACACAGGTGAGTAGAAACCCCTATGCCCAACTTGAATTGACTGACGGTAGCGAAGAGTGACCAGCGGTCGTGCTTTTGCAGCGATGCTGCATTTACGGACGAGCGGAGCGGCGGACAGCGCGAGCCCGCTTTAGCTGCCGGGCATGCGGTTGCGAATTTCCGCCCACTGACGGCGACTCGCGGGGATGGGTTCGGTGAGGCCAGCCAGCTTGATCCGGGGCGGGCCGCTCAGAGGACGATCAATGTCTTCGATGCAGGCCAGATTGATGAGCATGCCGCGGCGAATCTGAACAAACGATTCGGCTGGCAGCTGGGCTTCCCAAGCTTTGAGCGTTTGTAACACGAGTATATCTCGACCGGTGGTCAGGCGGACTTGGGAGTAGTTCTGTTGAGATTCGATGGCGGCGATGTCGGCCACTGGCACAAATTCCGCCCCATCGGGGCCGCGCACCAGGATGGTGTCTTGCGGGCTAAGCGTTGCCGCGGCGTTGCCGTGGGTGATCGGGCCCGGTTTGGTTTGGGCCGCCGCTCGGCTCAGCCCTTTGGCGAGTCGTTCCGCGGTGATGGGTTTGAGCAGGTAGTCCAACGCGTTGATCTCGAAGGCGCGGAGGGCGTGTTCTTCGTGGGCGGTGATAAAGATGACGCGTGCCTGGGGGGCGATGTCGGGCACGAGGTCGAAACCGCTGCCGCCGATGAGTTGGATGTCGAGCAGCACGAGGTCGTAATCGGCGGCTTTGCGCAGGCGGCGGCGGGCGGCGATCACGTTGCCGGCTTCGCCGACGATCTCGATGCCGGGGTGATTGGCGAGCAAGCGGCGCACTTCTTCGCGGGCGGGCGGTTCGTCGTCAATGAGGATGGCGCGGAGCATGGGTTAAAAAACTAAAACGCTTAAACGGATCGGCGAAGACGCGGGATCAAGAGGCCCGTTGAGGCGGTCCGGTGAGGGTGAGGGTGGCCGTGACGCCAGCCGGGGAGGGACCGAGCTCGAAATGGTGGCGGCCCGGGTAGTAGCGCGCCAGCCGTTCGTGAACGTTGGCTACGCCGGTGCGGGTCGAGGTGCGTCGCTGGGCCGTGCCGGGTTCGATCCAACGGCCGGAGTTGGTGACGGTGACAACGAGAGAATCGGGGGAGCGCGATTGTATCGAAATAGTGATGACAATACGCTCGTCGCTGGTCTGAGCGCCGTATTTGAGGGCGTTCTCGACGAGCGGCAGTAGGAGAAAGGTCGGGATGCGGTGGTCCCGGGCCGCGGGGTCAAAATCGACCGTGACGGCGAGGTTGTCCTCCCAGCGCGATTGCTCGATCTGGAGAAAGGCCTCCAGCAGGTCGCACTCGTCACCGACGGTTTCGATGTCATCGGGGCGGTGGGTGAGGGTCTGGCGGCAGAAGGCGGTGAGGCGGTCGATGAGGCGCTCGGCCTCGGCTTGGTTGGAGAAAACGCGGGAGCGCAGGCTGTTGAGGGCGTTGAAAAGGAAGTGGGGATTGAGCTGGTAGCGGAGCGCGAGGAGTTGGGCGTTTTCGGCGCGGAGTTCGGCGGTATCCTTGGCCAGCTCGGCGTGGGCAGCGGCGCGGCGTTTGGTGAAGTAGCCGAGTCCGAGCAACGCTGCGGCGAGGGCGATCACGGCGGCGGTGCCAACGGCCTGGCGTCGCTGAAGACGGGAACGTTCGAGCTCGGTTTCGCGGAGGGTTGCGCGCACGGCAGCCAGGATCGCGGCGTCCTCGCTCTTGTCGTCGGAAACGACCGGAGCCATACGCACGCGGGGCACCCGTTGACTGATGACGCCGGATTTACGGAGGCCGAGGGCGGCTTGGTAGTGGTGGCGGGCGGCCGCAGGATTATGTTGATCGAGTTGAAGTTCGGCGAGGGCCTCGTGGAGGTCTGCGGCATGGGCTTCGGTGGTGTTCGCCAAGGCGCTTTCCAGCGCGGCGATCGCGGCGGGAGCTTGACCGAAGTGAGCCTTGACGCGTCCTTGCAGTTCCCAAGTCCAGGCGGAACGGGGACGATTGGGGAGCAATTGGTCGGCGGCGGAATAATGGAGTTGGGCGCGCTCAAGGTCGTCCTCGAGATAGGCGAGGCGAGCCAGTTGGTCGTGGGCTGCGGCCATGATTTCGGTTTGTCCGGTTGCCTCGGCCCGATCGAGGACCGTGTCCCAGCGCTGGATGGCGGCTGTTGAGCCACCGCGGTCATTGAGGATTTGGGCGCGAGTCAGCGCGATGGCGACCAGATCCGCCGAGGGCAGTCCGTCCAGCTTGTCCAGGGTTTGGCGGGCCCGCTCGACGCGACCGGCTTCACTGTGCAAACGAGCGAGCAGACATCCGATGTCAACTTGGTCTTCGGTCCGCTGGAGTTGGGACGCGATGGCGAAGGCACGTTCGGCGGATTCGATAGCGTCGGCCCGGTCCCGGGCTTCGGCCTGGCAGTGAGCGCGTCGGCGGTAGATCTCCAGCAGGAGCGAAGCGTCTTCCAAAGCGTGAGCAAGATCCAGCGCGTGGCTCAGATGAGCGACGGCGTCGAGGGGTTTATTGTCGGCGGCGAGTCGTTCGGCAACGTCGAGGTCAACGGCGATGCGGGCCTCAATCGCGTTGGTGCTTTCGCGCGCCATGAGTAGGCGGGTGGCGTGCTCCAAGGCGGGCGCGACCTCGACGGCGGGATCCATGGCGCGGGCGATGGCTTCGTCGTAGTCGGTGGCGAGGCCAGTGGGGGCCTGTGGCCGGGTGAGGGACCCGGACAGCAGCAGGATAAGCGCGAAAGGAAGCCAACGAGACATGGATGCAGGCCCTAGAAGGAGAAGCGCAGGGACATGTCGTAGGTGCGGCCGAGCGGGGAATAAAGGCTTTGATTGTAGCCGTAGGGGGTGTTGGCGAAGGGAGGCTGGCGGTCGGCGAGGTTGCCAACGCCGAGTTGCAGGCGGGCATTCAGGCCGTGGCCGCGCCAGAGGCCTTCGGCGAAGGTATAACCGAGGCGGAAGTCGACCGTGGTCCAGGACGGGGTGGCGGTCGATTGGTCGAAGAAAGGACCGCTGCTGTTACGTTCAAAGCCGTCAAGATAGCTGACCATCACGGTCGCATCCCACGCACCTCGATTCCAAAAGAGTCTGGCTAGTCCGCGCCATTGGGGCGGGGAGACAGTGTCGACCCCATCGAGGGTGATGTCGCCGACACGGTCGGGGCGATCCTCGACGCGATATTCGAGTTGGCGCACGGCGTTGGCCATGAGGTTGAAATGTCCGAACGACTCGACGTCGAATTCGTAGCTCAACCCAAGGTCGAAGCTGCGGGTGTAGACTTTGCCGAAGTTGATGGTGGTGGCGTTGACGATGGAGATGGCGCCGGTGGCGTCGCGGGTGATGCGATCAGAGAAACGATCCTCAAAATCCACCAGCACCTGTTCGGGCAGAACATTGAGTTTGTTCTCGTAGTAGGTCTCGTTGAGCTGGCCGCGTAGTCGGAGTCCGGATACGGTCCTGGGTTGTAGGACGATGCCGGTCTGGTAGGTGCGAGAGGATTCGGCGGTGACTTCCGGGTTGCCGCCGCGCCGCCGGGTAACGCGGTATCTGGCGCCATCGAGTTGAGGATCGTTGATGGACAAGGTGCCGTCATATACGATGTCCTCGAGTTCGGTGAGCGACGGGGCGCGAAAGCCTTCGGCGTAGTTGGCGTAGATCGAGACATCGCGCCAAGGCTGCCAGGAGAGGCCGAGTGATGGGCTGGCGTCGTCAAAGGTGTCGGCGCGCTCGTAGCGAGTGGCGAGGCGGGCGCTCAATCGTTGACCGGGTGAGTCAGGATTGTCGTCGCCGAGAAGCGGCAAGAAGAGTTCGGCGAAGGCGGCACTGGACGTGCGAGCGCTGGTGATCTCGGCAGGCTGGCCGAATACCGGTGCGGTGGAGATTCGGTGGCGCTGCGCCCGATGCGTCTCCGCGCCGAGCGCGAGCTGGGCTTCGCCGGCGGGCAAGGTGAACAAAGGACCGCGGGTGAATGCATCCAAACTGGTCATACGGGACGAACCACGAATGAGGGAGGCCGACATGATTTCGTCGTTGAGGTCGGCGTTCAAGGGGCCGTTGGTTGCCGGATCACCGAACGCGTTGAAGCGTCCGTCCGCGAGCGTCGCCGTAAAGGCCGACTCATTGAGTTCGAGGGTGCGGCTATCGAAGCCCTCGCGGCTGAGGCTCGCGGCCACATCCCATTGCCAGCGTTCGCCGGCGATTCCCGAAAGCCCGGCGGTCACGGACAACAGAGAGGCCTCGACAAATTGCGGGCGAGGGGGGGCTTCAACGAGCACACCACTGAAATAAACATCCTGGCCGAAGGGATTGAGTGGATTGCTGGCGGGAATGATTGATTGCGCGCCGCCGAAGCCGCCGCCGGAAATCGCGGGTGGTTCGTTCGAGGTGGCGGCAGAGCGATCGGACCACGACAAGCGGGCGAAGACCTGGAGCTTATCGCTGACGGAAAACGTGGCGGCCGAATTGAGGCCAATTTGGTCGCTGGCGCCAATGAGGTCCTTGGTTGCAGCGCTATTGTAGGCGCGCAGGCCGGAAGTAAAAAAACTGCTGGAGCCGACAAAGTCGGCGGGGACGAGGCCGTTACCGTCTTGACCTT
>CAXBOL010000460.1:0-4731 GCA_963977295.1 uncultured Opitutaceae bacterium | reverse complement strand
CATCTCGTATTCCTTCCAACCCAGCAGACACTCTTCGATCAGCACTTCGTGAACCGGAGAGAGGTCGAGTCCATTGGCGACAATCGCCTCAAATTCTTCGACGTTATAGGCAATTCCACCGCCAGAACCGCCTAAAGTAAACGAAGGGCGGATGATCAACGGCATCGAGCCAATCTCTTCAGCGGCGGCATGAGCTTCTTCCAAAGACTTCACCGTGCGCGAGCGTGCGACATCGAGGCCGATCTTGAGCATCGCCTGTTTGAAGAGTTCACGATCCTCGCCCTTGTCGATCGCCTCGGGCTTGGCCCCGATCATTTCGACGTTATATTTCGCCAAAATACCCTTCTCGTGGAGCTCCATCGACAAATTGAGGGCGGTCTGGCCACCCAAGGTGGGTAACAGCGCATCGGGTCGCTCCTTGGCGATAATCTTTTCGATGTATTCGACCGTAAGTGGCTCGATGTAAGTCACATCTGCGAATTCCGGATCAGTCATGATCGTGGCCGGATTGGAATTAACCAATACGACTCGGTAACCCTCTTCTTTGAGCGCCTTACAGGCTTGGGTTCCGGAATAGTCAAATTCACAGGCTTGGCCGATCACAATGGGACCGGCACCGATGATGAGGATGGTGGAGAGATCGTCGCGCTTGGGCATGGCGTAGGCTCTGGAGACGTTTGGATCGACGCCTACACTGCGCAAGCGATAATTAGACAATCGCCCAAGGAACCGTCGTCACTTCCTAATCATTGCAAGGTTGAAGCGTCTACCCCCAAGACTGCCGCGGCCTTACTCAAGTCCCCTTTGCAAGCCCTCATTACCGTGTGAACATAGTGCTTCCGTTGCCCGGCCAAATAGTCCGCCAAAGTTGGCCACTCCCCCAATTCCTTCAATTTCGTGGGTAATTGCGCCGCCGTGACCATACGAGAATCCGTCGAAGCCGCGATGCGCGTAACCACCTGATTCAATTCCAGGACGTTTCCGCTCCAACGGTAGTTTTCCAAAACCTGAATCGCGTCGGGCGTAAATTCGATCAGCTTCACGTCAAAATTAGGGTTCGTGGCCCCGACGAGCAGACTTTTGATCAACTCGGGCAAGTCGGTCAGGCGATCATGCAGTGACGGCACCGAAACCGGTAAGGAGGCCACGCGGTAAAAGAGCTCGTCGTCAAAGAGTCCTTCGTCGGTCATACTCTCCAGATCGACGGCCGTCGTGCACACCAACCGGAAACGGTGGGCCGTGTTGCGCAGGACACTGACCAACTCCTGCTGCATGGGAAGGGGAAGCGCCTCAACGTGCTGTAAGAGCAGGGTGCCCCCTATGGCGTTTTCAACCCATTGGCCTCCGGCCCCATTTTCTCCCAGCAACCCGCGGGTGAAGTTATCCTCCGAACTCAGTGCACAATCGATCCGGACTAGTTGGCCTCCCTCTTCGCGACTGCCGGAGTGTAAGATCCGAGCAATCATGTCTTTGCCCGTCCCTGCTTCCCCCTGCAACAGCACCGGAGTGCGCACCCCGAGCAGACGTTTGATTTGCTCACGCAGGCGCACCACTTTGGGACACTGACCCACGATCCGGGACTCCAAATCCGACGCCTCCACATTCGGCGTGGGCGAATGTGCGCGCTTCATTTGAAAATCTCGAAACTCCAATCCCCGCCGCAGAGTGCCGATGAGTTCATCCACCCGAAACGGCTTCTGGAGGTAGTCGAAGGCCCCAAACTTCAACGCCTGAATCGCACTTTCGGTCGATGCATAAGCGGTCATGATTACGACCACCGCCGTGGGATCATATTCTTTTAGCTGCTTCAGCAGCGTAATGCCATCGACCGGTTTCATGTCGATATCGGCCAACACGAGGTCGTATTTCTCTTCTTTGTAGCGCTTTAGGCCCGTTTGCCCATCCGTAGCAAAAGACGTAGTGTAGCCTGTCGGCTGAATAACGGCCTCAAGCATCTCGTGAATCGAGATAAGATCGTCGACGATGAGGATGGATGGCATGGTGCGTTGAGGTAAAAAGGCAGGCTGGACCAGAAACAATCCAAACCCACCGGTTTAATTACAATCTCCTAGTCTACTGCACTCCGCCCGCGACCGCACCGAGTTGGAAAATAGGGAGGAACATCGCCATCACGATACCACCGACCACCACACCCAGAAAAACAATGAGCATCGGTTCAATCAGCGACGTCAAAGCTGCGACCATCGACTCCGCCTCCGTGTCGTAAAAGTCCGCAATCTTGTTCATCATGCCGTCAACATTACCCGTGGACTCACCCGCCTTGACCATGTGCTTCATCATCGGCGGAAAGAAATCATTGCTGGCCAGCACTTCCGAAACTTGGCCGCCTTGGCTCACATGACGGGCAATTTCCTGACAGGCTTCTTCCACCTGCACTTTACCCGAAGCTGCGGCCACGATTTCCAAAGTCCGCAAAATTGGCACCCCCGAACGAACCAGCGTCGCATACGTCCGGCAGAATCGCGAAAGTGCGATTTTATGAATCAAATTACCAAAAATCGGGGCCTTGATCAGCGTGCGATGCAGCATCGCCCTACCCTTCGGAGTTGCAGTGACCTTCTTGAAAAGCCACACGGCCACCCCTGCGCCAATGATCATGTAGAAAATATTGGCCTTAAGAAAATCCGACAAATCGATCAGAAATTGAGTTGGAGCCGGCAACTTCGCCCCGAAGTCCGCGAACATTTCGGCAAACACCGGAATCACGAAAATCAGCAGCACATTGACCAACCCCACCGCCAAACCAATGACCGCGATCGGATAAGTCATGGCCGACTTCACCTTCTTGGTCAGTTTCACACTGGATTCGAAATAGTCTGCAACCTTGCCCAAAATTTCCGAGAGCGCACCGGAAGCTTCACCCGCCTCGACCATCGAAATGAACAAGGTGTTGAAGGCCCGAGGGAATTTCTTAACCGAATCCGAAAATGAGTTACCGGCTGAAATCTCGTTCCGCACATCCCGAATAACGATACGAAAAACCTGATCTTCCGTCTGATCCTGCAGCGCCTCCAAGCATTGCACCAAAGGCAGACCAGCGGTAAGCAACGAGCCGAGTTGTTGCGTAAAAATCGCCAACTCCTCCATCGGGAGTTTATACTTTTTAGCCTTTTTCTCGAAAGACTTCTGCTTCGCCAACGCCTGCGAAGCCATGAAACTCATTTTTTTCGATTTGCCGGCTGCCGCTTTCTTGCTCCCGCCGGCACCAGAGGAGCTACTGGAGATAAAAGCCATTGGGGCAGCGAAAACCTTCGCCTAGGCGCCCGCAACTCCATTCCCGAGGGGGAGTAATAAAAATTTGTGAAACAATCCCACCTCGGAGAAGCAACTCAAACTAAGTTGGAATCAAGGTGAGGACGGGCTTGACCCGCGCTGATCCGGTTGGAAGCTTCGCCAAGTTCGCGGCTGTAGTTTAGTGGTAAAACCTCTGTCTTCCACACAGATGTCGTCGGTTCGATTCCGTCCAGCCGCACCATTTCTGACCGGTCAAGCTTGCGCCCCACCTCACTCTATCCGGCCGACCGCGCTTCTTCGTGATGAACATCGTTCTGTTTGAACCCGCCGAGATCACGATGCCGCTGCCCCCTCAAGACCCTCGGGCCGTGCACGTGCAAAAGGTTCTCCGCCGAAGTGTCGGCGACGAATTCGATGTCGGGTTGATCGACGGACCTCGCGGCAAAGCCCAAATCAGGTCCGCGACCGACGCGGGTTACTCACTCGAATTCAGCTGGAGTTTGCCTCATGCCGCTCCTCCTCCGACCACGGTGATCATCGGCCTGCCTCGCCCCCAGACCGCGCGAGACATTTTGCGCGACGCCACGACATTGGGGGCGACTGGCCTGCATTTTGTCAGCACCACCCGCTCGGATCCCAACTACTCCGCCAGCTCGCTGTGGCAGAGCGGTGAATGGCGCCGCCGAATTGTCGTGGGTGCTGCCCAAGCATTCGCGACGCACGTGCCCTCCGTTACTTGGACTCAGTCGTTGAGGGATGCTGTCGCGACTTCGGTGGCTTCATCTGGCAAGATCGTTGCGCTCGACAATTATGAAGCCGCCGCACCTCTGGCGCGGCTGGAACTCCCGAGCGCTGATATTCCGGTCACCTTGTTAATTGGCCCCGAACGCGGCTGGGATGCCGCCGATCGCGCCCTTTTCGTCGCCCAGCAAATTCCGCTCTTTGGCTTGGGAGAACGTGTATTGCGCACGGAAACCGCCACCACGGTGGCCCTCGCGCTGATCAATGCGGCACGGATTCGCGCCTAAAAATCGCGACCGTGGGTTGTCGGGCGCCTTTGCCGATGCGCCGCACACATTCCCAGCCCTCAGGCGCAATTTTGGTGCCACCCGGCAACTCGAAAAGCACCAAAGCCTCCGGATTTGGGGTTAAAATCACGCTCAACCGCTCGAACAATGGTCCCGCAATCGATGAAATGTTCGGATAAGGCGGATCCACAAATACCAAGTCCGGAGGCGCTCTATCCGCAGCCCATGGCACGACGGTCGCATCCCCCGTGATCACATCGAGTCCTACCAAATCCCGGCCAAGACTGCGGCAAACCGCCTGAATGTTCTTCTTGAGGAGGCCGGCCGTCGGACCGTGTTTCTCGACCCAGCTCCCACCCGCCGCCCCGCGGCTCAACGCCTCCAAGCCATAGGCTCCGCTGCCTGCAAATAAATCCAAGAATTTCGCGCCCACCACCCGCTCGCCCAG
>CAXBOL010000459.1:0-4732 GCA_963977295.1 uncultured Opitutaceae bacterium | reverse complement strand
GCGGAGTTTTTCGGGTTCCCGCAGTCGGTCCAACCGATGCCAGGCTTCGACGAATGCTTCCTGGGCCAGATCTTCGCTTTGACTGAGTTGGCCCGTGGCGGAGTAGGCGAGAGAACACAGCAGACGTTGATAACGTTCGACGATGGGACTGAACGCGGCGCGGTCGCCGGCGAGGCAGGCGGCGACCAATTCCGCATCAGGAACAAGAGTGGGGGAGGCGAGGGCTTCGGAGGATTTCATGAGAGTATGCCCATAGGAGCCAACCAAGCAGGGTGAGGTGACAAACTTTCTGCCCGGATTGAAGAAACTGCAAAAACTTTGTCACCGGGGCGGCGGTTCGGGGCACTCATCAGGACAACCCTGTTAATATTATGATTAAAATTATCTCTCCTCTCACTTCTTTGCGTCGGACGACCGGACTGGTCGCCGCAGTGTTATTATTCCCTCTGTGGAGCGGACCGTTGCCTCTCTGGGCCGCCGAAGCTTCGGCCTTGGTCGATGACTTTTCTTCGCCGGAACACACCTCATCCGGGGCCGGCCGCATGGTCATCACGGACAAAGATGCCGGCGGTCAGTCGATGGCCGCAGCCACTTACGCTGGAGGCGTGCTCAAGATGGACGGAAAGCTGGCGCCAGGTCGGGGCATGCCGGGCTTTGTGTCGGTGCCGTTGATGTTGAACCCGACCGCGCAACCGCAGGATCTCAGTGCATTCACCGGCGTGCGACTACGCGTGAAGGTGACTCAAGGCATGCTGATGGTGCAGGTCGCGAGTGCGGCTATCACCAACTTCGATTTCCACACCAGTGCGGCCATCGTGCGCCAACCCGGCGACTTTCAGGAAGTGCGCATTCCCTTCGCAAAGATGAATCGAGCCTGGTCGGAGCAGGTGCCGCTGAATTTGAAGGTGATCACCAGTGTCAATCTGGTGGCAGCGGGAATGGCACCGGGCGCGTTTACCTACGAAGTCGATGAAATCGGATTCTATTAAACCCGGGCTGGGGTCGCCCTCGTCGCGACTGGATTACCTCGATGCCACGCGGGCGTTTGCCCTCGTGCTCGGAGTGATCTTTCACGCCAGTCTATCGTTCATGCCCGTCTTCATTGGGTGGGCGGTGCAGGATGTTTCGACGAGTCCGGTCCTGAGTTACTTTCTGGCGGTCAGTCACTCCTTTCGCATGGCGACATTTTTCCTGCTGGCGGGGTTCTTCGGCCATCTGACGTTTCATCGGCGAGGCGCCGCGTCGTTTCTGCGCACCCGCTTGGTGCGGATCGGAGTGCCGTTCGTGGTGGGGTGGTTTTTGCTGAAGCCGCTGGTGGTCTCCGGTTGGATCATGGGTGGAGCGAGTATGCGGGGAGACTTTGCCTTTTGGCCGGCGGTCAGGGACGGCTTCGCGAGTTTGAGCACGCTGCCCGAAGAACTGTTTCTGCAGACCCACCTCTGGTTCTTGTATTATCTGCTGGTGATCACCGGCCTCACCCTCGTGCTGCGCGCGGGGGTGAAACGCTGGGCGGCGACAGCTGATCGTGTAGTTAATAATCTGTTACGATCACGTTGGGCGGTGGCGATCTTCGCCACGCCGTTGGCGCTGCTGCTGGGCCAGATGCAAACCTGGGGCGTCGACACGCCGGATCGGTCGTTGTGGCCGCATGGGCCGGTGTTGTTGGTCTACGGGGGCTTTTTTTGCTTGGGATGGTTGATTGACCGACAGCCCGAACTGCTGGCTGAGTTGGGACGGCTTTCGATCGCACGAGGTTTGCAGGCGGCGCTCAGTATTGGCATTGTGCTGCTGCTGACGCCGATGCAAATGGATCCCGGACATCCACAATTTCAGCTTGCGCACTGGGTCTACGTGTCAAGCTACGCGGTGATGATGTGGTGTCTGGTGGGACTCACGATTGGCGTATTCAGAAAGTGGTTTCGGCAGTCCCGGACATGGGTGCGCTATGTGGCGGATTCCTCTTATTGGATGTATCTCATTCACCTGCCGGTGGTGGTTTGGTTGCAAGTGGCGGTGGCGGAATGGCCACTGCATTGGTCGCTCAAACTCGGATTCATTTCGATGGTGACTATCAGCTTTGCTTTGTTGACCTATGATCTCTTCGTGCGGTCGACGTGGGTGGGACTGATATTGAATGGCCGACGGCGAGACCGTGGTTTGGCGCGTTGGTTTCCTCGGCGTGCGTCTGGCTCTGAGATTAAGCGGCATTTGGGGTAATGCCAATCGCTGAAATGAATGAGACTTTTCACAGAAGCGCGGAACCTGTTGTGACGGGCCATAACGGGGAAGACCCTCGAGAAGAAAAAGACGGGAGCAGTGTCGGAATTTTTAACCACGAATAGACACGAATTGACACGAATGGCTTCGCTAACGCTGCGCCGAAGAAAGCGACCTGCTTTGTCTTCCAATGTTTACTGGACCTCAAACGGAACGGTCGTGGCGTTCATTGGTGTTCATTCCAACTGGTTTGGCTGGTCAAAGTCGGGGGACTCAAAGTAAGTTGACGGGAATGACCAAAGTGTGGGAACGGGTTGAGCGACTCTACGATTGGCTGGTGGAGGACGGCGATGGACGAGTCTGCACCGCGATCAGCGACGAGGCTTGTCGGGAGGTTCCGTATAACTTTTTTGGCCAGTTAATCAGCAACACTTTGACGAAGGTGGGGGATCGGCTGGCCAATCCCAAGACGACCTTGGCGTGGCTGCTGGAGGCGTTGGCGGCGCCGTCGATTTTTACCGGCTTGATTGTGCCGTTGCGGGAATCGGGCTCGATGTTGCCGCAGATTGTCATCGCAGGATTTGTGCGGCGCCTGCCGGTGCGTAAATGGGTGTGGGTGGTGGGGTCGGTGCTGCAGGCGGTGGCCGTTGCCGGCATGGCTCTGGTTGCGCTAAACTTGTCCGGAGTCGCGGCGGGATGGGGCATTGTGGGGTGTTTGGTGATTTTCAGTTTGGCGAGAGGACTGTGTTCGGTGGCTTCCAAGGATGTGTTGGGTAAAACCATTCCGAAGTCTCGGCGGGGCCGACTGAAAGGGTGGATGAGTTCCGCCAGTGGATTAATCGCGGTGGGAGTAGGGGTTTTGCTCCTGGTGCAAGGTCGGCCGGAAGGCGGTGCCTCGGTGGCACTTTACGCGGGTCTGCTCCTTGGCGCAGCAGGATTGTGGATTCTCGCGGCTTTGATTTTTGCGGGCTTGCGGGAATTTGAGGGGGAGACGGATGGATCAGACCATGCCCTGAAGGAGGCTTTTGCGCAAATGCGAGTCCTAAGGACCGACCGTGCGTTTCGGCGGTTCGTGCTGGTGCGTGCATTGGCAATTGGGTCGGGCATGGGCACCCCGTTTGTGATCGCGTTAGCGCATCAACAGTTGGGTGGATCAGTGCTGTGGTTGGGGCTGTTCATCATCGCCGACGGACTGGCGGCGTTGGTGGCCGCGCCGCTGTTGGGGCGTTGGGCGGACCGGTCGAGTCGGAGTCTGTTGCGCGTGGCGATGGTTGGATCCGGTTTACTTTTGGTGATGGTCGCTGGCCTGAGTCTGGGCGCGCTCCCTGTGGCGGTTTTGCAGGTGTTGTTTCCCCTGATTTTCTTGCTTGTGGGCGTGGTGCACAGCGGCGTGCGTTTGGGTCGCAAGACCTATTTGGTCGACATGGCGGAAGGTAATCAGCGCACCACTTATGTCGCGGTGAGCAATACGTTGATCGGGATCATGCTGTTGGCTTCGGGTGTGGTGACGGGACTGGTCTCGTTAATTTCCATTCCCGGTGTGCTGGTTTTATTCGCCGGAGCGGCGGGGCTGGGGGCTTTCCTCGGGCGAGGATTGCCGGAGGTAGGGGCTGATACCAACAGCCGGAAGTAATCAGATTTTACAGGAGGAAACAGAGGAAACAAAGAAATCCTCAAAAATATGGTAAACAGTCACTTAAATCTTTTTATAATCTTCGGTGGATAGTCTGTTAGCTAAGGGACTTTGGTATCAGATACGAAGTGCTGCAGAACAGTGATCGGTGAATTGAGCTGAATTTTAACCACCAAAAGGCACAAAATTCTAAACTGCTATGGACCCGAATAGGGCGCCTATAGGCGCGCCACTGACGTCCGTGCGCTCCGACGTGTTTCTTCGTGCCTCTTCGTGGCAATTCCAACAATTCGAGCTGACAGTTTGTCTACTTCGACGTGAGCGATTCCGCCGTTGCGGCTCGGTTATTTTAACGTGACCAGGGTCGCGCCCCAGCTGCCGGAGCGTTCGTCGCCGAGGCGGTAGCCGGCTATCCCGGGTTGGCGGTCGAGGAGGGCGTGCACCGTGGTGCGTAGCGTGCCGGTGCCTTTGCCGTGGATGATACGGACTTCGCGGATGCCTTTAGCGCGGCAGGCATCGAGATAGGCAGGAATCAACTCACCTAAATCGGACGGGCGGAAGGTGTGGAGATCGAGTTCGCCCGTGATGGGGAATTCGACCGGGTCGTCGTCTGGATCATTCATGAGGAGGACGACGGAAATGCGGATCAACCCGGCGGACTAAGGCGTTTTCTTCGGGGCCTCGGGAGCACCGTCGTCCTTGGAATCCTTGGGTTGGTCGCCGGCTTCGAAGTCCTCGTCGACCTTGGGAGCGTCGATCTCGGGATGATCCTTGTGATACTGATCGTAGTCATCGAGATCATCATGATACGCGTGGTGATAGTCATCCGTCAGCGGATCGAGTTTGGCATCGGCTTCCGGGGAAACCACCGTGCTCGCGGCG
>CAXBOL010000458.1:0-4736 GCA_963977295.1 uncultured Opitutaceae bacterium | reverse complement strand
CAAGGGTTGCCAGTCATGGCCAAACGAGCCTACGAGGCCGATTATTCACCGGGTATCGAGATGCAACTACGCCAACGTTTCTTGGATGAACAGCCGGAGAAAGATTTCCTCGTGCTCGATAATGACGCGGTGTTTTGGATTGTGAATGGTCTGCCCTCAGCGGGAGTGGTGGGGGCGAGGGAGAGAACCGACTCGTTGGCCTACCATCTGCGTAACCATAGTTTCTCTGGTATTTACGTCTTTCAGACGGTGCGGGTGGACGATCAGACTGGAAAGTTTTTTCTGGAACCGACCGATGACATGGGGCCGAACTTTGAGCTGGAAACCGTGTGGCAAAAGAAGACTGAAACCCTGATGTTTGTGCGGTTCAGTCGGATCGTGGCAGTCCATGTGGATGACGAGCGGGTGGAGGAAGTGAAAATGGCAGTGCCGACAACCGAAGGCCATTTGCGTGACCCTGAGCAGATTGAGGAAATACGGGCCCTCTACTTGGAGAACTGGATCAAGCAGTTACCGTGACCTCGCAAGATCCGATTACAAATAATCCCAGCAAGGCGCGTGTCTTCGGGATCGATTGGGGGGCGGCGGAGGGGCGAGATATTGCGATTCGTCTGATCGCATTTACGGTTTCGGGCATCATCGCGGTAGTGTTGGGGTTTTTGTATTTCACCCCTGCTGAAGCTGGTGAATTGGTGCGTCGGTTCGGTTACTTTGGCATCGCGGCTACTTTTGTGTGGTTTGCGTTTTTGATGATCCGCGAAGTGCTCGCGTTTCGTGCCTGGATTCGGGCCATGACCGTGCTGGAATTCAAATATCTCCTACTGACGGTAGGCGCTTTGGCAGTGGTCGGATGGGTGGCATTTCCCCCGAGTTATAAAGTCTTGTATGACGAATTGGTGCTCCAAGCTACATCTTGGAATCTCCACAAGTTGCGGGAAGTGGGCACGATGGTTCGCGGCTATGAAGTGGAAGGGGTGTTCATGCCTCTCTTCGTCTATGTCGATAAACGTCCCTATTTCTACGCGTTGCTCGTTTCACTCGTCCACGACCTGACGGGATTCAGGGAGAGCAACGCGTTTTGGTTCAACACTGCGCTGTATCCGGTGGTGTTGGTTTTGTTTTACGCCATCGGGCGGAGATTGGCTTCGGCGCGCATTGCGCTAGCCGGGATGGTGTGTTTCGGGGCGTCTCCCTTGCTGGCTCAAAACGCCAATGGGGCAGGAATGGACCTACTCAATCTCGCCATGATTTTACTCACCGTCTTGCTGGCCGCGCGCTATTTGGATCGCCCGCAGGATCGGACGCTTTCGCTGCTCCTGTTTTCGTGCGTGCTCTTGGCTCAGACGCGCTACGAATCTCTTTTGTTTGTCGTCACGACCGGCCTGGTGGTGCTGGAGGGTTGGCGTCGGGCGGGGCGAGTGTTGCTGCCACTGCCAGCGATTTTCGTTCCTCTACTTCTGATACCCAGCGGTTTGCACAACAGCTACCTATCGGGCATGCCATCATTGTGGGAGTTAAGGGAGGACATGGATTCTCGTTTTGGGCTCGAGTATGTATGGCCAAACCTTGGCCATGCATGGAGTTATCTGGTCAACACCAGCACCGGCTCGTTGGGTGCGTTTTGGCTTTCGTGGTGCGGCGTTCCGGCGCTCGCGGCGCTCGCTTTTTTCGGATTGAAACGCTGGCGAGAGTGGAAACGAGCTGATTCCACCCTGGCCGCCATCGGCTTGATGAGTATCGCGGTGTTGGCAAATCTCGCGCTGTTGATGGCTTACTTTTGGGGACAATTGGATGACCCGATCGTGTCGCGCCTGATCATGCCGTTTACGATTCTGCTGGGGGTGGCCGTCATCGTCGTGCTCGCTAAAATTGAGCAACATGGTCCGAGGCTTGCGCGGTGGGTGATGGGGGGCGCCTTGGTTTGCTATTTTGGGTGGGGACTCCCTGCAGCTCGTCACCACCGAGATATCAATCAATTGGCGACAGAACTGGCTTGGGAGCAATCGGTGGTGGCACGAATGGAGCCTCGGTCCCGACTCATCCTGACCGATAAGACCACCTTGGGGTGGCTTATGAAAGGCACACCAGCGTTGATTCTAAAAGAGGCCGGAAATCGCGCCGATCAGATTCAGTTTCACCTCCAGCATGGCACGTTTGACGAAGTGCTGGTCACTCAACGAATTCGACCGATCAGTAGCGACGGCGGATTCGAGATCGATCCGCGGGACCGTATTTCAGAGCGGTATGTGCTGGAGCCGGTTCGCGAAAGTATGCAGGGAGCACGCTTGGTAAGAATCAGTCGGGTGGTTGAAATCAAACCGGCACCGGCGGTCGAATCCACGGATCAATCATCGGAAAATTCTGCAGCGGCCCCGACCGAAGAATCTTCAGTTTAAGCGAGCTTCGACCGCGGCGTTCACGGTGGCTAGAGAACCATTCAAGGCCAGCGATACTTCGTCGTCGGTGAGGCGATAAATTAAAATCGAGTAGCCGACGTTATCGTCAGGTTCTCGGAATTGCAGGAAGTGGCACAGGCGACCAAATTGCAGGGCTTCGTAGTTCCAAAGCCGGGCCGTCACGTCCGCGTTGGAGAGCGGGGCTCCCGCCAGATCTGTGATCGGTTGCTGGTCCGTATGGAGCGAGGTTTGGTTAACCCAATTCCTCAAATCAAGATAGGTTTTCTCGAAGCTTAGTGTCCAAGGCCCCCTTACCGGCGTATAGACCCTCTGTAGCATGGTGGCACTGATGCAGAAGGTGCCGCCGGTGACACGGGCCGGCACGACTCGCGCTTTTCGGTCGAAATAGGAATCACCAAACCGCACGACATCTAAGCCCAGGTCAACCGGATCCCCGTAGCCAAAATAGGAGAGGTAAGCCGGGCGATCGCCGGGGTGTTCGGACAACCATTTCTGCAAACCGGGCAAGTCCTGACCCCAATCCAGTGAGCTATCAACGAAGAGTTTATACGCGTTGCGCGAACCGCCGCCAAGGGGGTTGAAATAGGCAAGGTAGTGGGGGCGAATGCCCACCGAAACGACGACGTGAGCCCCGAGGATTAATACGACGAGCAACATGAGGCGCCTCTTGTTTGCGAGCAGCACGACCGACCCTCCGGCCAGGACGAACATCACCGGATAAAGCGGGAGCATGTGACGGTGACCGATGCTCAAACTCGAAGTGAGTATGGTGGTGCCGTAAATCCCGAATAGCACTAGCAGGGGCACTACGCGATACCACCTTCCGCGTCGCCGGTTATATTTGGTGAATGCGAGCAGGCCTGCCGCGATCAACAACAGTGCGGGGATCGTAGTCTTCAGCAAAAATGCGGTCGGGAAAAACGTCCACCATCCCGTGTTACGGAATTCACCGGCGAAAAAAGCGAGTCGGGATCTCGAGTATCGATCCACGTTCAGCAAACCGTGCAAAAATGCCTCGGGGAAAAGTTGGTGATGCAGGCAAATTCGGGCGAGGGCTTGAAGTGCACCGGGAGTGAAGTCCACGGGCTGCTCCGAGGCGTTCCGGCCGTCGGCGAGTAGGCGCGCTTCGGGTTTCTCCTCCAGCAGCAAAGCGTCCCAAGTGTGCATATAGTTTTGCCGGGCAGGATCGGTGGTGGGTTTAAATCGAAAACCGTAGAACGCCCAGATGGTGGACCACGCGATCAAACCTGCGATCAGGCTCACTCCCATCAGCGCGAGGATGCGTGATTTCCCTCTTAACCAAAGGGTCGGATTCCCGCTTTGCAGCACGAGTGGAGTGGGGCGGCAAAGTCTCGCTACCAACATGATTGCGGCCATGGGTGCGAACAATGCCGCGGAGAATTTTGAGACGGCCAACAGTCCGGCGGCAAGACCCGCGAGGACGATCCGAGTGAGCGTGACGCGATGGCAAACTCGCCACCAAGCGATAACTGCCCAGCAAAAGCTGAGGGCGGCGGCAGTATCGGAAGTGGCTAGGCCTCCGTGCGCCAAAATCGTCGGACTGAATGCCGCCAATCCGACGGTGATCAGTCCACCCATCGGCCCGAATAGATCTCGACTCCAGCAAAACAGAGTGAAGCACAACGCGCCCGAAAGCAGCGCAACCATGAACCGCGCGGCGGCCAGGAGGTTGGCGGAGTCGTTGCCGGATTCGTAAAAGAAAGTTTCCCCCATCTGCCAAACCTGTCCGATCGCCCAGCCGGGACTTTCGGGAGGCAAGGGATTTACATCCAAAAACAACAAGGGCAGGGCGGCCCATCTTTGGGGGAAGTTACCATTTTCGGGCTGAAAACGCAGATCATCCGCCGTCCAATAGGCGTAGCCCGCGGTCACATGCGCGATTTCGTCAAATGTCGTGCTGAAATGGCGCGAAACACTGGCGGCCATGAAGACGTGGAGCAGACACACGCCTACGGCGATCCAGGTCGCCTGTCTCTGGCCAATCAGTTTGCGCGGCGCCGCACTCATGCAGCGGGTTTCTCAAGCACGATGATCATGCGAGACGCGAAAAAACGGGGAGCCAGATTGAGTAGCCGGTCGATCGCCCGAAAGACGATATGGAACGGGCCGCGGTTAAGGCTGGGTCCTCGAAATCCTCCGGTGGCAATCCACGCCAGCGCGGGGAGATAATGCACTCGTTCGATGCGCCAATCCGACAGATCAAAGTGAGGCCGCTGTTGTCCGAAAATTCGCCAAGCATTGCCCTGGGCAGCGTAGTAGTCGGTTGAAGTGGGATCGAAAGTGGGGGGAGCATTCCAC
>CAXBOL010000457.1:0-4736 GCA_963977295.1 uncultured Opitutaceae bacterium | reverse complement strand
GCAATGTTGGGGTATTTGGGCGGCGCGGCGATGGACCGGGCACCGTGGCTACTTCCCATTATCATCCTCGCGGTGTCGATTCATCAAATCGCCGCCCGGTGGCAGAGCTCTCTGGCCGGACACTCCGGCGGCACGAGTTTTGCCGCCAGTTTACTCACCATTTTGGTGGGCTGTCTCGTCGCGTTTGACCAAACGCAAGCCGCCGTGCTCGTCACTACGCTCACCATCGTGATGCTCGGTCTGAAGCAACCCATCCACGATTGGACGCGTCATTTCACGTCTGAGGACATGCGTGCCGCGTTGCAGTTTGTCGCCATCACCGGCGTAGTGCTCCCCCTTGTGCCCAACCGTGCCATGGGACCGTTCGGCGGGTTCAACCCCTACTCGACCTGGCTGATGGTCGTGCTCATTTCCGGCATCGGTTTCGCCGGATATGTCGCTATGCGCATGCTCGGCACCAAGTCGGGTATCGTCGTGACCAGTCTGTTGGGCGGACTTGCCTCCAGCACCGCCACCACCCTCGCCTTCAGCCGGCGCAGCAAGGAAGATCCTGCTCTTTCGGTGCACTACGCGTTTGCGATCTCGACCGCCTGCACCGTTATGGTTCCCCGCGTGGTCGCGGTCATTGCGGTGCTTAACCCCGCCTTGGCATGGAGCGTCGCCCCTGCGTTACTCTTGATGACTTTGCCCTCGGTCCTGTTTGCGGGCTGGTATGCGTTTCGTCCCGTTCACGACTTGTCGGTCGGGTCTCCTGCAATCCAAAATCCACTGAGTCTGCGCACCTCGATCAAGTTCGCCCTACTGTATGCATTGTTCGCCCTTCTTATCAAAGCGGTGACCCAACTCGAATGGCAACAAGGCCTCATTCCCCTTAGTTTTATCTCCGGCCTGACGGATATGGACGCCATTGCCCTATCCATGGCCGAAAACCAAAAAAACGGTGATGTCGCCCTCCAGCTGGCGACCAAAGCCATCATTGTCGGTGCTATAGCCAATTCACTGCTGAAAGCGGGGTTGGCGGCCGGCCTCGGCTCCCCCGCCCTTCGTCGCCCTGTGGCTATGGTCCTCGGCTCCACGGCCCTCGTCGGTCTCGCCACCGTTTGGCTCTGACTGCACGTCACGCCCCTCCTCCGACCCGCCAGAAAAGAACCGTCTACCGAAAATCAAGTAACGTATTAAGTTACTTGATGCCTTTTATCACTTAAAATCAGGTAATTAAGGAATACACACTAGTAACGTAATACGTTACTTAATATCTGCGGGGCTCCAATCGGGAGGCGATTGTGCTTTGAGCAGTTGTCCACCGGGAAATTATTATCACGATGCGTCCGATGCCACGATCCTCTGCCATAACTGTCCAAGACTGGGGCCGCACGGCCTATGCTGAAGCCACGGCGCGGCAATTGGCGTTGGTCGAACAACGGCTCAAAGGAGAATCGTCCGAAGACGTCCTCGTGTTCACCGAGCATAATCCGGTCTACACGATTGGAGTTCGCTCGGGCTCAGCGAAAAACCTGCTTTGGGACCCGACGCATCTCGCCGCCCAAGGCATCACCGTCGCCAACACCAATCGGGGCGGCGACATCACTTATCACGGTCCGGGTCAGATCGTTGGCTACCCGATTGTCGACCTTTCATCGGTCAAGGATCTACACGCCTATTTGCGTTTCTTGGAGGAAGTCATGATTCGGGCGGTGGGCACCCTCGGGTTAGTCGCCACGCGTCGCGACGGTCTCACCGGTATATGGGTCGGCCCCCGCAAGATCGCGGCCATCGGGGTCGCGGTGCGTCGCTGGATCACGTATCATGGTTTCGCGCTCAATGTAGCGCCGAATCTGGATCACTTCGCGGGCATCGTGCCTTGTGGAATCGCCTCCGCCGACGGCACGGTCACCTCCCTCGCGGCTGAACTCCCGAATCCCCCACGCCTGGCAGACGTCCGCGAGGTGCTCGCCGACGAGTTTGGTAAATTGTGGCCTGCATTTATAAACCCAAGCTAAGCAGTGATCTACAGCGCGAAGTGAGTCGTTTCTTGTGATTCACTTCAAATCGTGTCCATTGCTAGAGCTTCGATGATGGATCTCCACGACACTTCGCGTAAACCTTCCTGGCTCCGTGCCAAACTGCCCTCCGGCCCCGGTTACTCAGCCGTGCGCAAGCTGGTGGATGAAAACCAACTCCACACCGTGTGCCAAAGCGCACAATGCCCCAACTTGGGCGAATGTTGGTCCCGCGGCACTGCGACGGTCATGATTTTGGGCAACATCTGCACCCGCTCATGTAATTTCTGTGCGATCCAGACTGGTCGTCCCACCGAGTATGATGTGGCCGAACCCGCCCGTGTTGCCGACGCCGTCGCCAAGATGAACCTCAAGCACTGTGTCATCACGTCGGTGGCCCGGGATGAACTCGCGGACGGCGGCGCCTCCATCTGGGCGGCCACCATTCGGGCTGTGCGTCACCGCAATCCCGACACCGCGATCGAGGTGCTCGTGCCCGATTTCAAGGGTCGTCTCGACCAAGTCGACACGGTGCTCGATGCGAAACCCGACATCTATAACCACAACGTTGAAACCGTCGAACGCCTGCAAAAACCCGTGCGCGTGCAAGCTCGTTACGATCGATCCCGCTCCGTCTTGCGTCACGCCAAAAGCCGCGGTTTCACCACCAAAACCGGCATCATGCTCGGCCTCGGCGAGCGTCAGGAGGAAATCGAACAAACCCTGCGCGATTTGGTCGATGACCGGATTGATATCTTAACCATTGGGCAATACCTGCAACCCACGCCCAAACATTGGAAAATCGACCGCTGGGTGCATCCCGATGAGTTCGCGCACTGGAAAGAGTTTGGCCTAAAGATTGGCTTCGGGGTGGTCGAGAGCGGCGCCATGGTGCGATCCAGCTACCACGCCGACGAACAATCGGAAAAATACACCGGTGCCGACCACCTCAATAAGGTCAATGCACTGGTCGGATAAAGTAACACGGGGGCTTCGCTAGAAGCAGGGTTTGCGCAAACGCAGCCCACCCTCCGCTGCGTCCACTCGCCCCTTCATCTTCGTCCGCAAACTTGTCACACCACGGACTTTGCTTTTTGGCGTAAAATTTGCAGCGTCTTGCGCATGATCCGGATGCGTTCTCTGAGTTTATTCGCCGCTATTTTTCTGCCGGTCCTTGCCTGGGCCGGCGAAATTGTTTCCGGGCCGATGCTCGGCTACCGGGCCCATCGCGAGGTGTTCCTCTGGCTCGAAACCAAGGACGTCAAGGACGTCACCCTCACCTACTGGTTAAAAGGCGAACCACCATCAACAGCTCAGACCCTGTCGAGCCGCGACGTAGCCCCTCACCCGGCCGGCGGACAAATTCATCACTTTCGGCCCGGACTCCTGAAAATGGGAGGGACCTACGACTATACCATCAGCCTCGATGGCGTGGAACAATCCCTGGCCGCGCCCGCCGAGTTCAGCACGCAAGACCTTTGGGAGTGGCGCAAAGCTCCACCCGATTTTTCGTTCCTTGTCGGCTCGTGCGCCTACATCAACGACCCCGCATACGACCGCCCCGGGGATGGCTACGGCAAGACCACCCGCACCTTTGAGCTGATGGGCGAAACTGACGCCGACTTCATGGTTTGGACCGGCGACAATTGGTATTGGCGCGAACCGGATTACGATTCCCTTAGCGGGCTCTGGTATCGTCCTCAACACGATCGAGCCATTCCGGAGATGCAAAAACTGCTCGGCACCATGCATCATTATGCGACGTGGGATGACCACGACTACGGCCCCAATGATTCAAATTGGTCGTTTGAATACAAGGACACGGCCCTTGAAATCTTCAAAGCCTACTGGGGCAATCACTCTTACGGGGAACGCCACAACCCCGGGGTCTACAGCAAGTTCTATTGGGGCGACGCCGCGTTCTTCCTCATGGACAATCACTACTACCGTGACGCCGCTGAACTCGATCAGGACAAACATCCCACCAAAACCCAATGGGGTCGCCCCCAGCTCGAGTGGCTGAAACAGTCCCTGCTCGCCGCCAAACAGCTGAAGCACTTCCGCTTTCTCTTCATCGCTTCGGGCAACCAGATGCTGCAAACCGATCCCACCGGGGAACCGCACGAACTCTACCGACACGAGCGTGAAGAGCTATTGGGCTTCATTGTCGAAAACGAAATCACCGGGGTCGTTTTCCTCACCGGCGATATCCACTTCTCCGCCCTTTATCGGCGCCCGATCGGCGACGCGGGCCAACTGGTCTACGAGGTCACTTCCTCCCCCCTGTCCAGTGGATCCTGGGATGCGGCAAAATCGAAAAAAGCCGATGATCCCTACGTGGTGCCGGGCACCATCGTCGGCACCCAAAATTTTGTGCAAATTGGTTTGAGTGGTAAGGGCGCCACCCGTGCCCTCACCATCACCTGCATCGACAAGGACGGCGCCACCCGTTTCACTGAAACCGTCTTGGCCAAAGACCTGGCCCCAAAGTCGAAACCCTAAAGTTTCCCCCTTGGTGCGGTATCCCGACGCCGGCCCATCGCTCCGCTCGACAAATGGTCGACGAGCGCTAATGTCCGCCTGCACGTATGTCCAAGCCGACCACTTCTGCGGCCGCGTCCGCACCACACTCCGCCGCGCCTTCGTCCCCGCCCTCACGTCAGGGATTAAAAACCCGGCGGCAAATCGTCGAGAATTGGCTTCCCCGCTATACCGGCGTGCCACTCGAGGAATTGG
>CAXBOL010000456.1:0-4737 GCA_963977295.1 uncultured Opitutaceae bacterium | reverse complement strand
TCTCCTCCAAACTATCGAAGTATTGAAATCCATTGAACAGCACCGCGTCCACCCGTTGCTCCGCCGCATAGGTGATGAGCTGCGGGGCCTTCCATTTCATCGCCCGAACCGAATGCGCATCGAGACCGAGTAATGCTCGGGACGAGGGATCATTCGCCGCGCGCCCCCAGGATCCGGTGGACAATGCCCCTGCCAGTAACGTCAATTGTCCCAGTGCTTCGCGGCGTGATACTGCAGTCGTCTTCATCGTTTGAAATGGGGGAGGCTAAAACAGACCCGACTTCCGACTCCCTGGAAAGTGGGGGGGCGATTCCTCCTAGCGCGCAAAGGTGTGCATGTAGGCCACGCTGCCGTCGACACGATGGTGCCGCAACGTGAGTTGTTTTTGATTGGCTTCCGTCGTGATTTCGCCGCTCAAAAACCCGCCGATGATCGCAAGGTATTGGTGTTCGTCCGTGCGCAGATCCATCGAGAATCCACCCGCGTGAGCTTCAGAGGTCGCACCCGCTGAAAACTCATTCACTCCGGTCACGTCATCGATACTGTGATACTGCCAATGCCGGTCACCGCAGATGACGATCACGTTGTTCTCAGCACAAAACCTTCGGATATCATCCCCTTCGTAACTCCAATTAGAATTGGAGAGATTATCCCGCTTGTTGGCCCGGTCGGGACCCACCACCGGGGTAGGCGAAAACAGAATTTTGAACGGGGCATTCGAGGCAAGAACTTCCCGCTTGAACCAAGCCTTCTGTTCGTCGCCCCAAATGCTCTTCTCGGGACCATCCGGCATATCATTGGGGCTGCGGAAGTCTCTCCCCTCGACGATCCAAAATTGCAGATCCTCGCTCCAGCGACGACTGCGATAGGTGCGCTCGCCCATCGGCGCCTGTTCGCGGAAAATCGATAGTCCACTGTCCCAACTCAGATCACCTACTTGGTCGCCCGGCGCACTGTCGTTGGTGACAGTGTCATGATCGTCCTTGATGAAAAAACTGGGAACGTGTTGGTGAAACTTGATGACATCCGTGCACCCATACCAGCGGTTCCAATGAAACCGGGCCAACGCGGGGGTGCGGGCATCCACATCCCCCCCGGCACTACTTTTATCGTAATAAACGATGTCTCCCAAATGCACAAAAAACGCCGGATCTCGCGCCAACATCTCATCGTAAATCATCAGACCTGCGGTGCCTTTGTCCCGGGTTTTCCAACTCTGGCAAGTGGCGACCACAAACTGAAGCGGCCGACTCAGATCAGCCCCTGGAGCAGTCGAGAACGAACCGGCAATCGTCTGCCCCGGCGTGCCTCGAACCGACCGACTTTCCACCTTGAAATCATAAGCTTGATTGGGTTGCAAATCGCTCAGGGTAGTCTGCCGCGTAAAGTCACGATCCGCATCGACCGACAGCCAATCCGTTTGGCGTATCGAGGCGGGCCGGTCTGCGGGCCACCAGTTAACCCTGACTTCTCCCCCGATGCCCATCAGGCTGCCCTCCATGTCAGCTAAGCTCGCACCGGTGGGAAACTGTTTTTCCCCGAGCGCCCCCACGTCGAATTTACGGGCTGTCGTGCCCAGCCACGCCAAGCCGTCCCATTGGGGTTCGGCACGTTCGGTCAAACGTAGCCATATGATTGTCGAATCAGCAGTGACTTCACCGATTTTGATACCGTTACCAAAAAAAGGTTGGGCGGCGGCAAACGGCAGCAAGGCAAATAAGACGAGGATCAGGTTAAGGGAGCGCATTTTCATTTATCTGCGATGGGGTTGGGCTGGGCGGTATCAAACGATGGCATCGGACGCGCCAGCACGTTCATTTTTCTTCCCCAAGAAAACGATCCCCTTCTTCGACTATGCATAACTTTTTAGGAGGTTGCTTCTGACCCAAAGCTTTCGGAAGTCGACCACTTCATCTCACGGATCACCGCAGGGTAATCCGCCCGACCAGCCCAGTAACACCACGCACAGTCAATTCCATCGTATCAAAGCTTCGTTGCTTGGTTTTAAACCCTCACGCCAGCTCATACCAAAGTCCCTTAGTTGTTGGACTATCCACCGAAGGTTAAAAAAAACGATGTGACTGGTGCACATAGCGTGATGACCTACTTAGGTTCCTGCTAAGAAACTGGCCTCCCGTCAACCGGCAGGGTTCACAAAGGGGAACGAATAAAACCAAGTCGGACTAGGAGGGGTTTTATACCCCTATTCGTTAGTTGGAGACGGAGGCTGACGCACCGCTGTCTGGGTGTAGAATCCCTCCCACCTTTCAGATCCTGGATGCGTCGTGGTCTTCTTCGCTGCCTCTGCCAAGCAACGGCGCGTAGTCCCGCCCGGTGAGACGGAGGCTTTCGGGTTCATGTCAGGCCATTCACTTCGTTCATAGACGTGTTTAAAATGAATCAGGCTGACGGCTCTCTTTCCTCTGTTCACTCTTTGTGAGAACTAACCAGTCCACGTTACAAATCCACCGCATTCATCGCGTGCAAGCCCACTCCTTCGTTGGCCTTTCCTACTGCATCGTTACGTATTAGCGCTGAAGTTTCGCGTCTCAACGCGCCAACTCGCGTTGAAATTGAATCACTAATCCTCGCAATTTGCGCTTGGTTTTGGCGTCGTTGATCGGCCTTAGCTCCCCGGGGTCTTTCTCCAGATCATACAATGTCAGGGTCGGATTAAGGGTCATTTTCCATTTTCCAGACCGAACCGCCGCCAACGCGCCGTGGCTGCCGTGATAAAAAAACGCGTTTAAATACTCCTCCTGGGTGAACACGCCCAGCCACTCCCGCCCCAAGTTGAACCCTCGGCGCAGGGGAAGTGTCGAGTTGAGCGAAACCCCTTCGTCGAAGCCCGGGATCGTTGTCGTCCTTCCGGTTAGCAAGGCACTCAAATCCCGACCGTCATACACGGCTCCAGCGGCGACTTTTATTCCCGCCATCGAAGCCAACGTAGGATACCAATCCATCGCGTGGGTCACGGCATTCGTTTCGAGTCCCTCCTGCACCCCCAAACCCGGACCATAGACGATGCAGGGCACGCGCAGCCCCCCTTCGTAAGTCGTCAACTTGGTCCCGCGGATGGGTTGATCGGGGTTACGCCCCCCTTGCCGACCGTTGTCCGAGGCGTAAACGACGAGCGTGTTGCCATCAATTCCCAAGCGCTCGAGGGCATCCACTATCCGGCCCACGTGATAATCCATTTCCTGAATCGCATCGCCGTAAAGACCCCAGTCAGACTTCCCTGCAAACCCCTCGGATACTCCCAATGGGTTATGCAACATGGTATGGGGCAAATAGAGAAAGAATGGCTGCCGGTCTGCCCCTCCCGGACCGGCGGTAGTTTGAGTTTCAATCCAGCTAATGGCTTCGTCGGTATAACGTTTCGCCAAGGTGCCCGGGTCCGGATTCCGCTCCACGATTTCCCCGTTGCGCAGCAACGGCACCCCGCCCACGTCTTCGAAGTTGAGCACTTCATAGGTATCGAGATTATGCAAAATACCAAAGTAATGATCGAAGCCTTGATTGGGCGGCAGGAAGCGATCTTCAAACCCGAGGTGCCACTTGCCGATACAGGCCGTCGCATAACCCTCCGATTTGAACATCTCCGCCATCGTGATCCGCTCGGGGGGGATGCCCTCGGTTGCGTCCGGACGATGCACCCACACTTCGTTGCCCGTGCGTCGCGGATAAACCCCCGTCACCAGGCCAGCCCGCGACGGACTACAAATCGGAGCCGCGGCGTAGTAATCAGTGAAGCGAATGCCCCGTGCGGCCAACGCATCGATTCGCGGCGTCCTCACCTCAGTGGCCCCATAACAGCCCAAATCGTAGTAGCCCTGATCATCCACGAAAATGAAGACGACGTTGGGCTTCGAAGCCATGGCGGAGCTGTCGATCAATCCAATCACCAGCAGCCCCAAAAGGAGGTTCAGCATACGTTTCATATTAAAATTACCCTCATCGATTGCCCTGCCTTCTTGCGGCATAGGGAGGCGCCTCTCGCCACGATAGGAACTGGCAGTTTTTGCGAAATTTCGACAAAGGGAATGAGGCATGATGCAGGGGTTTGGGGTGGTAAAATCAGGGTTTACCTCGGGGAAGGTTAACCGGCGGAGGATCAGTGCCAGACCTCACGCTGGGCTCAACATGCCACCTCCCCTCCTTAAACCAAACTTAATTTGCGAGCGGTAACACCACCCGCTGCCCGGTCCGAGCCGAGCGTTTGGCGGCTTCGACAATTTCAACCGCGATCAAATTATTTTCCAGCGACGACAAACTCCCGCGAGGGTCCAGCTCTCCTCGGATAACGGCCGTAAAATACGTCACCGCATCACCCCGCGTAGCGGGCAACGGTTCTGCCTGCAGGACTTCCGGATCTTTGCGCCGATCCATCCGGAGGTCGAACCGGTTCGCATCGATCGTGCGCAGCTGCCCCGACCGACCATAAATGTGCACATCCTTCCGCGGAAACGTCCAATTCCACCCCGCCTGGATGATCGCCTGCGTATGCGGATACTCCAGGACCAATGTAGCGGCGTCATCGACTTTCGGATACGTCTCCGGGTCGTTGGTTTGGAAAACCGCCGTCACCGCCGATGGTCGCTCGTTGCGCATCAACCACGTGGTGATATTCGCGCCGTAACAGGCAAAGTCCGCCGAGGCCCCGCCACCGTTTAGCTTAGGATCGGTCAACCACGCCAAAAACTCGGCCGGCGAGTTGATCCCCACCGGTCCCTGATG
>CAXBOL010000455.1:0-4742 GCA_963977295.1 uncultured Opitutaceae bacterium | reverse complement strand
CGCGTGCAGACCTCGATTCCGTCCATGTCTGGCATCATGACGTCGAGCAGGATTAAGTCCGGATGTTCCGACTCGACGGCATCCAGTGCTTCGCGGCCTGAGTAGGCCGCAATGACCTGCATACCCTCGCGTTCGAGTTTACGTTTGAGCAACTGGACGTTGATCAGTTGGTCATCTACGACGAGAATGCGTGGAGGGGTCATGCCAGTATGAGCCTAAAAAAGTGGAGGGGAAAGCTCATCAGGGCGAACTTGTAATCACTGAGCAATCTGACTTTGGCGGTGAGCTTTGACGGTATTCTTCATCAACATGGCCACGGTCATGGGACCCACGCCACCGGGCACGGGAGTGATTTGTGATACCTTTTCAGAAACGGCGTCGAAATCCACATCTCCAACCAGGCGGTAGCCTGATTTTCGTGTCGCATCAGGAATCCGATTGATCCCCACATCAATCACGACAGCGCCTGGTTTCACCATGTCGCCGGTGACAAACCGTGCTCGGCCAATCGCGGCGATGATCACATCAGCCTGCAGGGTGATGGCAGCGAGATTATTGGTCGCCGAGTGGCAAATTGTGACGGTGCCGTTGGCGCCGGCTTTTTTTTGGAGGGCGAGCAGTGCGACGGGCTTTCCGACGATGAGTGAACGCCCGATGACGACGACGTGTTTACCGCGCAAGTCAACGTTACTGCGTTGCAGCAATTCCATGACCCCGGCGGGAGTGCAGGAGACGAATCCGGTGTCGTCTTCTTGAGCAACTTTACCCAGATTGAGGGTGTGGAAGCCGTCCACGTCCTTATCGGGCGAAACACGCCGGAAAATGGCGAGTTCGTTCAACGGCGCGGGCAGAGGGGATTGAACCAGAATTCCGTCGACGGTGTCATCGGCATTGAGTTCGTCGATCAACGCTTCGAGTTCGGCTTGGCTGATGCTCTCGGGGGGGAGAATGATCCGGCTGGTGACACCAATCTCGGCCGCCGTTTTTTCCTTCTTTTTGACGTAGGAAACCGAAGCGGGATCGTCACCGACTCGCACTAGAGCCAGGCACGGTTTTCGGCCGGAAATTTGGGCGACCTCCGTTTTGAGTTCGGCAATGATTGATGACGCGATTTCGTTTCCGTTAATCAGATTCATAAAGGGCTAAGCCAGTGAGCAGGAGAGGGGAATTAGCGCAATTGGAACGATTCCACCTCGATTACGATGTCCTTTGTGTCGGGCACCGGGCGAGCGACTCCGTAGACCACAACCGAGTGGTGCAGGTAGTTTTCAATTTGTTCGGTGAGTAGCAATTTTGACAAGTCCACGTAAGCGAATCTCACCCCTTCTTCGGTTTCGAGGGCGTAATCGTAAGGTCTCCTAGGCCGTAACGGGACGCGGGTGGATTTCAGGCGGCCTTCGAAAAGGCGGGGCAGGGCGGCGAGTGAGCCGCGTTCTTCGGTGGTGCGACTGACTGCTTGGCCCATACGGGGCTGGGTCTGACTCGGCGTCGTGGTGGTGGTCGACCCCGCGTTGGGGGAGTCGCGAAGCTCAATGCTACGCACGACTGGGGCAGTTCTCAACGGGGCCGCCGCATCGGGCTGTTGAATGTAACCTGTGATTGACTTCGAAATCCGCAGTTGGGTCCAGCGACCACGCAGTCCGGTGATTTCCATTTCATCCCCAGCATTGAACTCGGTGAGAATCGGCGAATCTGACTTTGGAGCGGTATGCAGGGGCGAGCCGGGTTTGACGTCCAAATCCTTTCCAATGAATCGATTTTCGACGAATACGTCGTGGGGACCGGGCAGGGACACGGCCGTCCACCCAAATGGTGCGTTGGCCGCGGGATTAATTTCCGGCAACGGCTCTCCGCCTTTGATCAGGCTGAGGACTGCGGATTGCTCATTGGGAGCAGATTGGATCGGAGTTGCACGAGTCGCCGTTTCGGCGGTCGCAACTCCTAGGATTAACGCGAAAAGCGGAGCAATTCTAACGAGCATGAGTCGGACGGGTTTGCTTGATCACGGCAGCTTGATGAGTGGGCATGGGCGCTTCGGGCACTTTGAAAAGTAGATTTACTTCTTTGCTAGACAGTTGCTTTACGGCACGCAACGGGATTCCCCGCAAAGGCAGTGCCCCGATCTGATAACGTCGCAGCCGTTTTACGGGATGACCCAGGGCTAGGAACAATTGCCGAATTTCGCGTTTTTTGCCATGGTGCATCCACACATCGAGATCGACCGAGGCGTCTTCGCGCGGGTTTACCAGAGCCGCACGTTCGACTTTGAACCACTCGTCTTCGATTTTAACTCCTCGGACCAGGCGGGCTAGGCGGGATCGGTGGAAGGGTTCCTCCAACTTTACTTGGTAGCGTTTAACTACGACGTGACGGGGGTGCATCAGCCGGTTGGCTAAATCACCATCATTGGTGAGAATGACGAGGCCTTCGCTGTCTTTGTCTAATCGTCCGGCGCAGAAAAAGCGTAGCTTGGCCAAGTGAGGAGGCAGTAGGTCGAAAATTGTGCGAGGATTGTGGGGGTCGTCGTTGGAGCACACGAGCCCTCGGGGTTTGTGGACGGCGAGAGTGAGGTGCGTGGGGGTTTTGGCCCGAACGCGGCTGCCCTCCACAATGACTTGGTCTTCGCCCGGCACCACGCGTTGACCCGGCACGGCGACTTTACCGTTCACGGTGACCTCGCCGTCGGCAATCAAAGCATCTGCCGTGCGGCGGGAACACAGACCCGCATCGGCGAGATATTTTTGCAGGCGAATGGCGGTGGAATTCATGGCAAGCGGAGTTGGTTGGAAATCTGGCATGGAGGCAAGCCCGGCCCCGGACATATTCAATTGAGAGCCGATGATCTAAAGTAAGGCTTGCAGGCGATACTATAGAATTGAAGTAATTTTGGCCTATATGTCCGCACCTGACACCGAGTCCGTCTATTCGAAAACCAATCCGTTTCCGGCTAAAATCGTCGAAAACCGTCTTCTCAATCAACCGGGTTCCGCCAAAGAAACGCGGCACTTTGTCGTGGATATACGCGGCAGCGAGTTGTCCTACACCGTGGGCGATTCGTTGGGCGTATTCCCCGTCAACCGGCCGGCCGAAGTGGCTGAGTTGATCGAAGCCCTGGGCGCCTCCGGCGATGAGCTGGTGTCGCCGGCGATGCTGAAGTTGGACCAACCGATTTCCCTGCATGAGGCGCTCACCCACCGACTCGCGTTGGCGTCGCCTACGCCTAAACTGCTCAACGCCTTGGCCGAAAAAGTCACCGCTCCGGCGGAAAAATCGAAATTGGCCGATTTGTTGGATCCCGAGAAAAAGGAAATGCTGAAGGTGTGGTTGGAGCAACGTGCCTACATTGATGTTTTGACGGAGTTCCCGAGTGGTAGCCTGTCTCCCCAGGAGTTCGTCGATCTGCAGCGCAAATTAATGCCACGACTCTATTCCATCGCGTCTTCGCCCCGGGTTTCGCCACAGGCCATTCACCTCACCGTGGCGATCGTGCGCTATGAAACGAATGATCGAGACCGGGTAGGCGTGTGTTCGACCTTTATGGCAGACCGGGTGTTTGAAAACGAAACCGATGTGCCGGTTTTTGTGTCGAATTCCCACTTTGGGCTGCCGGAAGATCACGCTGATCGCGACATCATCATGGTCGGTCCAGGCACGGGCATCGCCCCTTTTCGTGCGTTCGTGCAGGAACGTGCGGCGATGGGCGCTAGCGGACGCAATTGGGTTTTCTTTGGCGACCAACACGAAGCGACTGATTTTCTTTATGCTGAAGAATGGGCGGACTACGTGGCCAAGGGCCAAGTCACTCATCTCTCCCTCGCGTGGTCTCGCGACCAAGCGGAAAAGGTCTACGTGCAGGATAAAATGCGCGAAAACGGAGCGGAGCTTTGGTCTTGGTTGCAAGGTAACGGAATTTTTTACGTTTGCGGCGATGCCAAGCGCATGGCGAAGGACGTCGACCAAGCTTTACATGATATTGTGATCGAGCATGGAGAGATGACCCCCGAGGATGCCGTCGAATTTGTGAAACAATTGAAGAAAGATAAACGTTATCAGCGTGACGTCTACTGAGCGATCAGCGCATTTTCGACTCGCTTCCATTACCTCACGTTAGCCTAGACTGTTTTCTTTATGACATTTACTGATCGCACCGCATTGGTTACGGGAGCTGGACGAGGCATTGGCAAGGCCATCGCCGAGTCGCTCGCAGCCCAAGGCGTGAAATTGATTTGTGTTTCCAAGAATGAAGCGAGCTGTGGGGCGGTCGCCGAGTCGATCAATGCGGCGGGGGGCTCGGCAGTTGCTCGGGCCGTAGACGTGGCCGACGGTCCTGCCGTGGTGGCGGCGGCGGAAGCGCTGATCAAGGAATTCGGTAAGATTGATATTTTGGTCAATAACGCTGGCATCACTCGCGACGGCCTCTTGGCCCGGATGTCGGAAGACGACTGGAATGCCGTGATCCAAACGAATCTGACCAGTTGCTTCCATTGGACCAAAGCGATTGGTTGGCCGATGTGCCGCAATCGATGGGGCCGTATCGTAAATATTTCTTCGGTTTCGGGCATTATGGGTAATGCCGGTCAGGCAAATTATTCGGCGGCCAAGGCCGGCATGATTGGGTTCACCAAGACAGTCGCCAAAGAGTTCGCCAAACGGAATGTAACAGCCAATGTGGTTGCTCCGGGCTTCATAAAGACCGATATGACAGCCGATTTAAGCGAAGACGTGCAAAAGGGCGTGGTAGA